>CALUWK010000002.1 GCA_944324475.1 Candidatus Gastranaerophilales bacterium | reverse complement strand
TTCCTGCCATAACGGCATTTTCTTGAGGAATTTCTGCCGTAATTCTTACGTTATCACTTCAAAGGATGTTGTCAATAAATTCTAAAATGGCCCACAATCCTTGCATTTGGTTAATCACAACCCATTGTAATTTAACCCACATGTAATATAGTATTACATAAATATTTTTTTTCAACTCAAGTATTGTAATATTTACAAAAGTTTATAATTTTCTTTTTCGAAATTCGCCATAAATTCAACTAATTTTTCCACACCTTTAATTGGCATTGCGTTATATATTGAAGCTCTCATACCACCTACTGTTCTGTGTCCTTTTAGTTGTACTAAGCCTTTTTTTGCGGATTCTTCTATAAATTTTTTATCAAGTTCATCTGACCCTGTTATAAAAGGCACGTTCATTAATGAACGAGAGGCGGGTTCAACTGTTCCTTTGAAAAGTTTTGAAGAATCAAGAAAATCATATAGGATTTTTGCTTTTTGTTCGTTTATTTCCTTCATTTTTTCCAGTCCGCCTATTTTTTTAAGCCATTTAAATACTAGACCGCAAATATAAATACCATAAGCAGGAGGTGTATTATATAAGCTATCATTATCGGCATGGGTTTTATATTTTAACATTGTAGGACACCAAGAAGGTAAATCCTCTCTTATTAAATCTTCTCTGATGATTACAATTTGTACTCCGGCAGGGCCCACGTTTTTTTGTACTCCAGCGTATATTAAACCGTATTTTGCAATATCTATAGGTTCTGATAAAAAACAAGATGACATATCAGAAACTAATGTTTTACCTTTCGTATTTGGTAGAGTTTTATATTTTGTACCGTAGATTGTGTTATTTTCGCAAATATAGACATAATCTGCATCAGGAGTTATATCTAAATTTGAGCAATCAGGAATATAGGAAAAGTTTTTATCTTCAGAGGTTGCAATTTTATTTATTTTTCCGTACTTTTGAGCCTCAATATATGCTTTTTTTGCCCATTGGCCGGTTACAATATAGTCTGCTACACCATTTTTTAGCAAATTTATAGGCACCATTGAAAATTGTAAATGTGCTCCGCCTTGTAAAAAAAGGACTTTGTAATTATTAGGAACATTTATTAACTCTCTCAAGTCTTTTTCTGCTGTCTTTATTATGGTATCGTACGTTTTTGAACGATGAGACATTTCCATAACCGACATGCCTGAATTTTGATAATTTAACATCTCGTCTCTTGCAGTTTCCAAAACTTCAACTGGTAATACCGCAGGACCTGCTGAAAAATTATAGACTCTATTATAATTATTTACCATTTTTTCTCCTTTACAATTATATACTTTTTGCAAAACAGCACCAAGTCGAAACTCTTTCAATTTTTACATTAACAAATTGTCCTATTTTATAATTTTTATTATCTGTTAAGTGAACAATTTTATTATTTCTAGTTCTTCCTTGATATATGCCTTCTTTGATTCCATCAATTAAAATCTCCATAGTTTTTCCTATGTATTTTTCATTTGATTTAAGGTGAGCGATTTTTACTTTGTCATTTAATATTTGAAGTCTTCTTTTTTTTGTTTCTTCACCAATAAATAAATTTGTCATTTTACCAGCTTTTGTCATGGGGCGTGGTGAGTATGCTGCCGTATTTGAATAGTCAAGTTCAAGTTCATCTATCGCTTTAATGGTATCTAAAAATTCTTCTTCAGTTTCTCCGGGAAAACCAGCTATAAAGTCTGATGTTATTGTAACATCTTTTATATTTGTCCTTATTTTTTTAACAATTTCTTTATATTGTTCTACATTATATCTTCTGTTCATAGCTTTTAAAATTCTGTCGTTTCCGGATTGCATAGGTATATGAAAACATTCACAAATTTTTTTAGAGTTTTTAATTGTTTCTATAACTTCATCTGTTATATCTGTTGGATATGAGCTTGTAAATCGAATTCTGAAATTACCTTCTAATTTATCAAGTTCTTTTAAAAGCATTGCAAAATTTGGCTTTTCTTCAAGATTTTTACCGTAGCTATCCACATTTTGACCTAAAAGGATTATTTCTTTATATCCTTTGGATAGAATATTTTTTGCTTCTTTTATTATTGATTCAATATCTCTTGAACGTTCGCGTCCTCTTGTATAAGGTACGACACAATATGAACAAAAATTATTGCACCCTTCCATGATGGATAACCATGCGCTGACACCTTTTTCTCTTTTTATGTCATATTGTTTTTCTTCTATTTTGTTCTTTTCATCAGTCAGACAAATTTTTTGTTGTTGCATTTTTAGCATATGGGGAAGTTCATATATATTTTGTGGACCAACAATTAAATCCAAATACGGAAATTTTTTAAAGAGTGCCTCGCCTTCAAGTTGTGCAACACATCCTGCGATAATTATTTTTGTTGACTTTTCTTTTAATTTGTTTTCTTTTTTTATTCTTCCCCAGTTTCCTAAACGTGAATATGCTTTGTTGACGGATAATTGACGTATGGCACATGTATTTATAATAAATAAGTCAGCCTCATTTTCATTGTCAGTTTGAATATATCCAAAATGAGAAAGCATGCCCAACATTCGCTCTGAATCGTATTTATTCATTTGACAGCCGAGAGTGTCAATAAATACTTTCATCATATTATATGTGCTCCTGGAACATGTTCTAATTTTTCCATTCTTTCTTTTAGCGCGCCTGATGGAGAGTAATAAGGATCAACAGTCATTATTTTTGCTGCTATATCCGGATAAAAATATATAAATTTAAGCTCGCTATCAGTTAAAGGTTTTTGTGTATGAACATTTGCGTATCGTGCAAGTTCTAAGATATTTCTCGCCTCATTTTCATCATGAAATTCAAGCTCTAAATTTTGAAATACGTTCCTAAAACCTTTGATGCCACCGTATTCACCTACGGTTATCATTCTTCCTGTTTCAATTATTTCTGGTTCGCCTCTCCCTAATTCTTCGAAATCATATAATTCATAATTTCTTCTGTCTTTTAAAGCGCCATCTGCATGAATTCCCGATTCATGTGCAAAAGCATTTGCTCCCACTGCAACTTGGTTTATTGGAATTGGTACTCCAAAAGCGTAACTTGTATATTTTGCAAGTTTCCATGCTTTTGAAATATCAATTTGTGGGTCAATATTATATTTGTCTTTAAAACCGCTTGATTTGCTTATTGCAAGGAGACAAGAAACTAAATCGGCGTTGCCTGCTCTTTCTCCCATTCCGTTTATTGCTGTATTAATCCAAGCGTCAACTTTGGCGTCTATTGCAGCTTTTGCACCCATAATCGAACAAGCAACTGCCATGCCTAAATCATTATGAAAATGTAGTTCTATATCCATTTGTGTTTCTTTTGCAATTTCATGTATTCTTTTATATGCTTGTGTGGGGTCATCATAGCCTAATGTGTCACAGTATCTAAATCTTGTAGCCCCATATTTTTTGCATTCTTTTGCATATTCAATAAGATAATCTAGATCAGATCTTGAGGCATCTTCCGCATTTACACCTATGATTTTTGCGTTATTGCTTACTGCTTCATTTATGGCTTCAAGAGTGTCGTTTAGAACATCTTTTTTAGTTTTTTTACCTTGATATTTTCCACTTATCATTTGGTTTGAAGTTGATTGACTTAGATTAATGTATTGTAATTTTGGAACGTTTTTAAAGGATTCTTTTACATCGTTCTTGATTGCTCTCATCCAACCTGAAAGCTTTGTTTTATTTATAACTCCACGTTCAACAAGTTCAAGATTGCCATTTAGGTAGTTTATTTCGTGGCGTGTTGTAGGAAAACCGAATTCTGATTGATTTATCCCCATTTCATTTAACATAAGGTTTATTATGGTTTTTTCGAGTTTTGCCAATCCGAGTCTAGAGGTTTGAACCCCGTCTCTGTTTGTTACATCAACAAATTTTATGTAGTTCATTTTTTTCCTCAAATCTATAAGTATGTAAATTATATCACAATGATTAATTTAGTTTGCATTAAATTTATGTTAAGAATAGTTAAGAAAGAGGGTTGCATTATTTTTAAAATGTATTACAATATACCTATAGATTAAATTCAGTAATAGTCTTTTTGAGGTAAAAGTGCAAGTCAATAGTCTTATGAATTGTCGCAAACCAAGGAATTTTGGTGGTAATGCAATCGATAATAAGCCGGTCGGAAAAAAATTACGATACAAGCACTATGAGGAGATGGATAACGAGATATTGAGTAGGCTTTGTCTTGCCAGAGCGTGTAATACGGTGCAAAGTAGTGGTAAAATGAAATTATACAATTCGTTATCAGTTATCACACCGTTAGTTATAGGAGCAAGTTTAGCAATAGCCCAACCCGGAAAATTAGCTGCAAAAGCTGCAAGAGGGTTGGGTTTTTTAGCACTGTTGTCTGGTTTTGATTTTTTATCAGATAAAGTTGCTTCTGTTATTGACAAAGTAGCTACTAAAAAAACAAATTCAAATGAAAAAGATAGCAAGGGTGCGGCTTTGCTTGGCATGGGTGCGGGCGCACTTCTTTTTGGTTCTGCAGTAGTTGCTATGTGTGCGGCTCCAAAGCTGGCAAATAAATTTTTATCAGGTTCTAATAATGTTTCAAAATTCGTTTTATCTGAAAAAGATAAGCTTGTTGACGAATTAAATTCTTCTAAACTTGGTCAGTTTGTTGAAAATAAAGTTAATCCTTTTATGGAAAAACATGGTAAATTATCATCTGTATTTAGTTTGTTAGCTCCTGTTGGAGTTATACTTGCAGATAGTGCTGCAAAAAAATCTATGAAAAGTTCTTTATCAGAAGATATTAGAAAGACTGCTACAAATAACTTTGTTAAAGCAAAATTAATTCAAAGGGAAGCAAAAGAACATTTTGATAAAATAGAAGCTGAAGAAGTCTAGTGAATTGTATCTTTGTATATTTTATAAATTTTTCCGCTTTTAATTTGTTTAAATTCTTTTTTGTTGTCTAAATCATTGTTTTTGGTTCTTGTTAAGATGTAGACATTTTTCTTTTTATTTTTGTTGATATATTTTACTAATTCTTCGTAGTTGTCTTTGTTACTTGTTACAATATATTTTATTTTCTTTTTAGGGTTTAATATTGAATATTTTGCACTAAAGCCATAAGTTACAGTTTGGGAATTTTTTTGTTGGTTTATAAATGCTGCATATTCTTCAAGTTCATCTTGAGCAAAGCTTGTATAATAAGGAATTCCAAAGTCGCATGTTACATATACTACTCCAATCATAAGTGCAAGATGAAATATGAAGGTTTGAAATATTTTTTCTTTTTTTATGGAATCAATAGCATACGATGAAATAATAAAAATATAAATTAATGATGGTATAGCAAAAGTTGTTGCATTATCAATATAAAATTCTATGTTTTTTGGTAAAATTGCTTTATAAACTAGTGCAAAGACAATTCCTGAAAAAGAAATTATTGCAAAAAGAATAGAATTTATATAATTTGAAATTTTGAGTTCTTTTTTATTTTCGTCATATTGTATTGCCCTATACCACAAATTTCCAATAATAAGGGATAAAGCTGGAAACATAGCCAGAATATATGGAGGGAGTTTTGTGCTTGCACTTGAGAAAAATAAAAACGTACAAATAGCATACGTATATGCAAAAGCTAAAACCTTAGAATTTGTTGTATTGAATTTGAAAATAGCTTTTGTTTTAATTTTTTGTACAAAATTTTTAATGTCTTTAATTAGTGAAACAATAAAATTAAATGTCCAAGGTATTAATCCTGCTAAAATAATTGGTACATAGAATAAAAAAGGTTGTTTTCTTCCAAGTCCTTCTGAATTTAATAATCTTGCAAAATGATGTTTTAAGATATACATATTTACCCAATTTGCTCCATGGGCCTTATAAATCATTATGTGCCAAGGTAGTGCAATTACTAAAAATAGTATTAATCCAGGAATAATGTAGATCGGTTTAAAAATTTCTTTTAATTTATTGAATATAAGGTAGGTGAAAAATACTACCATAGCAGGTACAGCAAGTCCTATAAAACCTTTTGCCAGAATTGATATTGCCATAAAAGCATAACCAAAATACCAACATATTTTTTTTGTTTTTTCATTATCAATAAATAAGGGCAAGATTGCACAATATATAGCGCACATTGAAAAAACCATAAAATTTAAATCTAAAATTGCAACATGGCAAAAAACTAAAAACCATGCACTGGCTAAAAGTATGCTTGCACTTAAAAAGCCGTATAATTTGTCATTTAAAATTTTTTTTGCAAAAAAATAGGTAAATAAAACTCCGAAACTTCCGACTAAACCTGTTGCAAAACGACTGGCAAAAATACTTTGAGTATTAAAAAATTTATATGATAATATGTTTAACCAAAAATACAATGGTGGTTTTTCTAAAAAAGGTTCAAAGTTTAATATGGGGGTTAAATATTCTTTTGTAAGATACATATATTTGCTTATATTAACGTACCTTGTTTCGTCTATGTCAATTAAAGGATATATTCCTATATTAGAAAAAATAAAAAGTATACAACCTAAAATTAATAAAAGTATGTAACATGGTTCTATATCAATTTTTTTATTGTTCATTTAATCCTCTTTTGTTAGTTTTTTTGCTATTGACCATAATTCGTTATATTCTTCAAAAGTTAGTTCATTTAGATTTTTTTCTGTTAAAGTTTCTAATTTGTTAAATCTTTTTATAAATTTTTTATTTGCTTTACTTAAAGCTGTCTCAGGGTCAATATCATTCCACCTTGCAATGTTTACCAGTGAAAACAGAATATCGCCTAGTTCTTCCTCTTTATTATTTATCGTTTTAGCATTTTTGAATTCTTCTATTTCGCTTAAAAAACATTCAATGACTTGTTTTTCATTTTTCCATTCAAAACCTGCTCTGGCTGCCTTTTTAGAGATTTTCATACAGCACAACAGTGCAGGTAGGGTTGATGGTATACCGTCAAGTGTTTTCTTTCTTTCTTTTTTTTCTTCTGCTTTTAATTTTTCCCAGTTTTGCAAGATTTGTTTTGTGTCTTTTGTTTTTTTGTCTCCAAAAACATGCGGATGTCTGTGTATAAGTTTTTCATTTAATAGTTTTGCAACGTCTTCAATGTTAAATTCACCGTCATCATCTGCAATTTGTGAATGTAACAAGACTTGCAAAAGAACATCTCCCAGTTCTTCTTTTAGATGTTCCGAGTTATTTTCGTCAATCGCCTCAACTGCTTCATAGGCTTCTTCAAGCATATTTTGTCTTATTGTTTTGTGTGTTTGAGCTCTATCCCACTCGCAGCCTTCAGGTGAACGAAGTATTTTGATTGTTTTAATTAAATTCTTAAGATTGTCCATTTTTCTTTCTTTATTTAACGTTTTTACTATACCATAATAAAAAATGTTTTAATACTTTACTAAACATATTTTTAATATATTATTTATTTATTGACTATTTTTATTTAACTAATTTAGGAGGATTATGGAATATTTACATGAATTTGTGTCAAATAATGCAATTTTAACCTCTGCAATTATTTTGTTGGTTGCTTATGTTTTTATTGCATGGGAAAAAATACCAAAAGTTGTAATTGCTCTTTTGGGTGGATCTTTAACTTTGTTTTTAGGTTTACTTGCTACTGAAAAAACAAAGGATAACCTTGCATCTTACTTTGTTTCTTTTATTGATTTTAATGTAATATTTTTGCTTGTTTCAATGATGATTATAGTTCATATTGCTTCAAAATCAGGCATGTTTACATGGCTTGCAAATGAAATTTTAAAAAAAACAAAAGGAAAACCAAAGCTTGTACTTGCTGCTTTAGCTGTGTTTACCGCTGTAGCATCTGCATTTTTAGACAATGTCACAACTGTTATACTTGTTATGCCAATCACTTTTGCTGCTTGTAAATTGTTGGATATTAGTCCTATTCCTTTTTTGATAACTGAAATTTTCTGTTCAAATATAGGTGGTACAGCTACTTTAATTGGTGACCCTCCGAATATAATAATTGGCTCTGCTGCTAATTTTAGTTTTATGGATTTTGTGCGTGAATTAACTGGCATTGTAGTTGTCATTATGGCAGTTGTTATTGCTCTTTTGATTTTTATATATAGAAAAGAGTTAAAATCATCTCCTGAAAAAATGGAACTTGTGTCTAAAATTGATAATTCAAAATCAATAACAGATATGAATCTTGCTATTCGCTCCGGAGTTGTTTTATTACTTGTAATTTTAGGTTTTATTTCACATGATATATCACATATCCCTACATTTTTAATAGCTATGATTGGGGCAAGTGTTCTTTTGATTTTTGAAAAACCGGCTGAAGTACTTGTTGAAGTTGAGTGGAATACAATATTTTTCTTTGTTGGTTTATTTATAATAATTGGTGGTTTAGAAGAATCAGGCGGAATTGCATTGATGGCAAAATGGCTATTAGATGTTACTCAAGGTTCTCAAACTGCAACTTCTATGATAATTTTATGGGCATCAGGAATTTTGTCAGGAATAATTGATAATATTCCATATACTGCGACAATGGCTCCAATGATAGCTACTATTGAGCAGACTATGGGTCATACTTATGCGCATCCATTGTGGTGGTGTTTGGCTTTAGGCGCTTGTCTTGGTGGTAACATGACTATAATCGGTGCGGCAGCAAATGTTATAGTATCTGAAAATGCTGCAAAAGCAGGTTGCCCTATTTCGTTTATGAAATTTTTAAAGTATGGTATAATTGTAACTGCTATATCTTTGTTAATTTCTACAGTTTATATTTATTTTAGATTTTTAGTTCATTAATGATAATTTCAGATAACGAAAATATGAAAACTAATAAAGCACTTAAGCAGGTAAATCCTGACTTAAGTGCTACTTGTGTTTCAAATGAGGATGGATATGAAAAAAATATACGTCCTTTGAATTTTGATGACTATATTGGTCAGACATCAATTAAAGAGACTTTGAAAATTTCAATAGAGGCAAGTAAAAAAAGAAAAGTTCATCTTGATCATTTATTGTTTTATGGACCTCCTGGACTTGGTAAAACTACTCTTGCTAGTATTATTGCTAATGAATTAAATACAAAAATAAAGATTACTTCTGCTCCTTCGATAGAAAGACCAAGGGATGTAATTGGAATTTTAATGCAAATGAAAGAAGGTGAAGTTCTTTTTATTGATGAAATTCATAGACTAAACAAAATAGCAGAAGAAATACTTTATCCTGCTATGGAAGATTTTGTTATAGATTTAACTACTGGTAAAAATCAAAGTGTCAAAACAGTTCGAATTCCTATTCAAAAATTTACTCTAATTGGCGCAACAACAAAAGCAGGTGCACTATCTGGTCCTTTAAGAGATAGATTTGGTATAATTCACAGACTAGAGTTTTATACTCCTGAAGAATTAAGTAAAATTGTAAAAAGAACGGCTAAAATTTTGGATTTTCAAATTGATGATGATGGAGCAATGGAGATTGCAAAACGCTCGCGTTATACTCCTCGTATAGCGAATAGATTAGTTAAAAGAAGCGCGGATTGGGCTATTGTAAAAGGAGACGGAGTTATAACAAAAGATGTTGCAAAAGATGCACTCTCAGCTCTTGACATAGATGAAATAGGGCTTGATGTAACAGATAGAGCATTGCTTGAACTAATAATAAAGTCTTTTGATGGTGGTCCTGTAGGAATTGAAACTTTGGCGGTTGCTTTAGGAGAAGATATTAGAACAATAGAGGACGTATACGAGCCGTATTTAATTCAAAAAGGCTTAATTGCAAGAACTCCACGAGGCAGAAAGGCCACAAAATATGCCTATGAATATTTAGGCTATAAATTAAAAACCTCTCAGATGAATTTATTTTAGAATTTAATTTATTAGTTTTTCGGATGCTTCCAATATACTTTCTATGCTTCCATTCAATGGATGTATATTGTCTTTTGCACAAAGATAAAGTAAAATTTGTCCGATTACGAGTGTTGTTTCTATTGGTCCTTTTGTTTTTATTTCAATTTTTTGTTGTCCTATTTGAATTGAAAGACCTTCTTTTTCATTACTTTTTAAGCCTGATAAAATAACTTCATCTTCATTTAGCAGGCTTGAAATTTTGGGATTTTCAACGAATTTTTTTGTAGTTAGTGTTATTTCATCAATATCACTTGTTTTAAGGGTTTTTTTAAGATTTGGATTTATTGTTAATTTTGCTTTGAAATTTATGTTGTTCATATTTGTTTAAAGCAGCGAAATTATTTTTTTTGCTTTAAATAGGTGTAGTAATTTTGTTTTAAATCTTTATATAAATTTTTTAAGTCATTTTCTATCTTCAAACGTATTTTTTCAATTTCTTCGTTATTTGGATTATCCGGAACAGAAATCGGATCGCCAAAAATCATAACAAGATTTGTTCCAATAAGTGGAAATCTGAATTTATCCCAAGATTTGAATTTTAGAAATCTTTTTTGTGGACTCCAATAAACAGCCGGAACAATGGGTACTTTTGCTATCTTTGCTATTTCAATAATACCTTTTTTAACAACCCTGTTTGGTCCTTTGGGTCCATCTATTGTTAATGCACCATTAATATCTTCGTTTTGAATTCTTTTAATTAATTCAAGGCTTGCTTTTGTTCCACCTCTTGTTTTTGAACCTCTTACTGTTTCTACTCCAACAGCATTTGCCGCACGTGATATAATTTCACCATCTTGTGAACTTGATACCATAATGCAAGTTTTTCTGTTTAAATTGCAGGAAAAGACGCCGCATTGATGTGCATGCCATAGTGCAAACATACATTTTTCTTTTGGATAGTTAATGCATTTACATTTATAAAATATTTTTTCAAGTTTAAATAAATTAACAACTAAAAAACATATAATTTCTAATCTGCATTTTTTAAAAAATTGTCTGCATTTTATTGATAAATCTGACATTTTTCAACCTTTCAAAGTTATTTTTTAGTCCTTGAAGTCAGATTATTTCTAACATCTTCAATGGTTACATTATTTTTTGACATATATACAAAAAGGTGATAAATAAGCTCTGCTGTTTCCCATGCAAGACCTTCTGTTTGTTCGAAATTCACCGCTTCAAAAGCTTCTTCCATAATTTTTTTCTTTAATAAAAAATTGTCTCTAAAAAGTGTGCAGGTGTAGCTGTTTTGTGGCATTTTTTCTTTTCTATCTTCTATTAATTCATATAGTTCTTCAAATGTAAAATCTTTATCTTGAAAACAACTAAATCTGTTGAGATGACAAGAGTTACCTTTTTGTTTTACTGTAAAGAGTATTGCGTCTCTATCGCAGTCAAATTTAGCATTTAATAATTCTTGATAGTTTCCATGATCTTCGCCTTTTGTTCTAAGGGTATTTCTTGAACGGGAAAAATATGTGCATATTCCTTCTTTGAAAGATTTTTTTAATGATTCTTCATTGCTATATGCTAACATTATGACTTGTTTTGTCATTTTATCTTGTACAATGGTTGGAATTAAACCATTTTGTTTTCTGAAATCAAGACAAGCGCAAAAAGCATCTTCGAGAGTTATTTTACCAGTATATATACACATTCCTAGTTGTGAATTAATATTATTTTTTTCTAGTTCTACAATTTCTTCAACAGATGAGATGCCTCCTGCTGCTGTTATAGGTTTTGATGTTGAGGAAGCAATTTCTTTAATAAAATTAATATCTGCCCCTTGCATCATGCCTTCTCTTTCAACAATGGTGAAAACAAAACCTGAGCAATAGTCTTCAAATCTTTTTACGTAATCTATTGTTGAAAATTCACTTACTTCCATCCAACCTTTTGTTGTGATTTTTCCGTCTCTTGAATCTATTGCAACGAGAACTTTTGATTTTGGCAGTTTTGATAAAAAATCTTCACTTGCTGCTGTTCCGATTATTATTTTTTTTGCCCCCCAGGAAAGAACTTTTTTAGCTTTTTCGATTGTTCTGATGCCTCCGCCTACCCTTGCAGGAGCAATTTTGCATATTTTTTTAATTAATTCTTCATTGTTTTTACCTGTATTTAGAGCGCAATCGAGATCAATAACTGCAATTTCGCCAAAACGTGAATAATACTTTGCAATATCTAAAACGTCTTCACGTTCAAGCACTTTGTTTTTTCCTTGTTGAAGTTGAACTGCTTTTCCGTCCATTAAATCAATACTTGCTACAATCATTTTTGCCCCCGATTATCTGTTAAAACTTTATCTATTTTACTCCAGTCAAATTTTCTATAGTCTTTTGCATTGTTATAATCATTATTTAAAAAAATCTTGATTTTATCTATAAATTCATTTTTATTGTAGTTATATACATTTATTGTTTCGATATCTAATTCATTTGCAAATGTTTCAACTTTTTTATCATATACAAGAGCGAAGGTTTTTGTTTTTAGTGCATGAGATATTAATACCCCATGAAGCCTTGTTGTTATCATATATTTTGATTTGTTTACAATTTCTATGGTTTTTTCTATTGATTTATTTGAAATATAGTTTGCTTTTATATTTTTTCTTTTAAGAATTTCAATAAATTTTTTACATATATCTTCATCTATTTCATCTTGAAAAGAAAAGACACCTATATCTTCTTTTGTATCACTTTTTTTAATTGAAGTTGCTAAATCTTCTAAAAAATTAATATTTATGTTTTTAAAGTTTCTTAATTGAACCATTATTCCTTTTTTTTCATTGCTTATTTTAATATTTTCAACTATCGAATATATAGGATCAGAAACCAGTGTTGGTTTTAATTTCCAACTTTTTAACAAATTGAAGCTGTTTTTGTCTCTAACTGAAATAAAGTTTGTCGTTTTTATAATAGTCTTGGTTATATAAGTTTGAAAAATTCCGTTTATAGGCTCTATTCCTTGAGCAAAAATTATAGTTTTTTTGAATAATAATTTAGCAGTTAGTAGTATAAAAAGATAGTAGAATAAGCTTAAATTGCTGGTTTTATTTTGAAGAAGGCTCCCGCCACCTGAAATTAAAATGTTACATTGAATAATTGCTTTTAAAATTTCTATCGGATTTTTATAATTATAGGTACCTACGTTATATTTTTTTTGTACAATTTCTTTATTGTTACAAAGCACTGAGACTTCAAATCCTAATTCTTTAAGATGGCTTGAAAGAGAATAAAAAATTGCCTCATCTCCAAAATTATTGAAACCGATATAACCCGATACCAATGCTTTTTTCATATAATATTATTATCATAAAATTTATTTTTTTAAAAGTTTTTATACTGTTGTACATTTTTTTTATTTAAAATAAAATATGTTTTATGGATAAGAATATTTTGATAATAGCTTCAAATTCCGAACTTGCTTTGGAGACGATTAATGAGCTAAAAAATAAAAATTTTAATATTTATGCAACATCAAGAAGGACTGGTTTGATTGATGAAAAAGTGCATGAATATTATCTTGACGTAACAAATGAAATGGATTTTATTCATTTGAAGGAAAAATTTTTTAATATAAAATTTGATGTAATTATAAATTTCGCCGGTATTGCAGTTGCTGGTGCTATCGAAGAATTGAATGAAAATGATTTAAAAAAACAACTAGATGTTAATTTGTTCGGTCTTTTAAGAATAATAAAGTATTTTTGTCCTTTTTTGGAAGAAAACGGAAGATTGATAAATGTTAGTTCTATGGCGGGGTATGGTGTTTTTCCTTTTTTGAGCCCTTATTGTATTTCTAAGGCTGCTTGTGATATTTTATTAAATTTATATTCTATAGAAAGTAACAGGAAGGTAGTTTCAATTCGTCCGGGTGCTGTTGCAACAAAATTTTGGGAAAGTTCTATAGAACTTAATAAAGAGGTCTTAAATAAGAGCTCCAAGAAATTTGATGCTCAAAAAGAGTTTCTTGTTAAAAATGCTCAAAAAAATTCATTGCATGCTATGAATCATATTTATGTATCAAAAAAAATTGCTGAAATTGTGCAATTAAAAAACCCTAAGACCGTTTATAATATTGGAATTGATGCAAAAATTGCAAAATTGACCAGATTTTTTTCCCAAGATTTTGTTAACAGTTTAATTAAATTAATTTTAAAAATGAGAATATCAAAGAATTAAAATGAAGAATAATCAAAAAATATTTTTTATATATCCGCCTTCTGTTGTTATGAATAGAGAGGATAGGTGTCAACAGCCGACATTGGAGACAATTATTATTCCTCCGTTGCCTCCAGTTGATATGATGAGCTTGTCTGCATTGGCCAAAAAAAGAGGTTATGAAACCAAGTTTAAAGATTATAGCTTAAAAAATGAAACTGTATATGATTTTATGAGAGATTTAAGAGTTTTTAAGCCAGATTTTTTGGTTTTGAATGTTGCTTCTACAACTCTTGAAAAGGATTTATCAATTTTAACTCAAGCTAAGGATTTGCTTGAAGATACTGTAGTTATAGTTAAAGGTGCTGTTTTTAATTTTAATTCTTACGCTATAATGCAACAATATCCTGAAATAGACATTGCTTTAAGAGGTGAAATTGAGCCTGCTTTTGATCAAATAATTCAATATGAAGATTTAAAAAAAATAAATGGAATTACTTATCAAATTGATGAAAAAATTGTATCTACTCCTGATAGGAGAATGAATGAAAATCTCGATTATTTACCTTTTCTTGACAGAGATTTGATTGATAATTCATTTTATGTACGACCAGATACAAAAGAAGCGCAAACAATTATTCGTGTATCTAAGGGGTGTCCGAATCATTGTTTTTTTTGTTTGGCAACACCTCTGAACGGTAAACATGTTAGATATAGAAAAGCAGAGCTTGTTGTTGAAGAAATTAGAGAATGTGTTTTAAAATATAATATAAAAAACTTTATTTTTTGGTCGGATTTATTTAATTTTGATACAGGTTGGGTTCAAAGGTTATGCAAGCTTATTATTGATTCTAATTTAAAGATTAAATTTTCGGCAAATACAAGGGTGGATACTTTAGATTTTGAAACTTTAAAATTAATGAAAAAAGCAGGTTGTAGTTTATTGTCTGTTGGGATAGAAAGTGGTTGTCAAGAATTACTCGATAAAATGGGTAAAAATATTACTTTGCAACAAGTTGAGTCTGCAATTTCAATGATTAAAAAAGCAGGTATTCAAGTATATGCTTATTATGTTATAGGACTTCCATGGGAAACAAAGGAAACCATTGAAAAAACATATAGATTTGCAAAAAAATTAAATACAGAATTCGCAAGTTTTTATACTGCAACAGCTCTTTTGGGTACTAAATTTTATGAATATGCAAAAAAGAACAGACTTGGCGAGATTAATTACGAAAAACCTTATTTTATACCAACTGTAAAATCATATTCGTTGAGTTCTGATGAAATATATGAATATAATAAAAAAATGAACAGGAATTATTATTTGAGAGCTTCTTATATTTTAAAAATGGTAGCAAATATTAATTCCGTAACAAAATTTAAAACATATTATGATACTTTTATTAAATTAATTAGAAAAGTTTAATTTATTTCAAGTAAAACAAGAGCAATGCCCATAATCAAAAGCCCGAGCACAACTCCTGATATCGAGTAGTGTCCTGTGTCGTAGTCTTTTGATAAAGGTAAAAGAGTGTCGAGTGAAATATATGTCATGATTCCTGCTACAAGTGAAAATAATATTCCGACACATAAATTTGGAAATAAAGTTTTGATTATTATAAAGCCAATTACACCTCCAACAGGTTCTGCCATGCCTGATAAAAAAGAATATAAGAAGGCTTTTCTTTTGGAGTGCGTTGCTTGATATACAGGGATTGAAATAGCCATTCCTTCAGGGATATTGTGAATGGCTATAGCAATGACTATACCTATGCCCAGCATAACATCTTGTGCCGTAAGAAAAAAGGTTGCAAGTCCTTCAGGTAGGTTATGAATTGCCACTACAAGAGCAGTTAAAATACCTGCTTTTTTAATTTTACCTATTGAAATAATTGCATTTTCATTTTCTGTGCAATCCGTGCTATCTTCATGTTTTTCATTTGCACCGAGTTGTTTGGTAAACATTTGATTTTGAAGGTGATCCGGAATAAAATAATCAATTAAAACAGCAATTAATATGCCAACTGCAAAAGATAAAACAGCAAGAAAAAGAAATCTCTCTCCAAGTTGATTTTTAATCATTTCACAAGATTCAGGATATAAATCAACAAGTGATATAAACAGCATAACTCCTGCCGATAAACCCAGTCCGAATGATAAAAATTTGAGTGAATTTTCTTTTATGAAAAAAGTAACGAATCCTCCTAGAACTGTAGAAAGTCCTGCAAGAGTTGATAATATTAAAGCAAGTATGTATGAATTTTCCATACGAAAATTATAACATTAAAATATTAAATCAAATAAAAAGAGTAATTATTTGAGTTTTATTTGACCATAGAGATTTGCTTGGCTAAAATATAATCAGGAATAGAATTATTTTGGAGTTATTATGAAAAAAATTATATGTTTATTTTCTGTTTTACTCGCATCAAGTTGTGTTTTTGCTATGGATACGGTTTTTGATTCTATGGATAAAGCTACAGAAGTTAAACTTGCTCCTGCCGTAAATACAACAACAACCAATTCTTCAACTGCTAATGTTAATTCAATATATAGGTCGACTTCTATAAAAGAAGAAAAATTTAATAGTGCCCTGGTTAATCTTGATGATGCTCAAGTTGAACTAAGGCAAGAACTTGCGGTTTTAACTTCAAAATATAATGAAGCTTTAAATGAAAAGGCTAAGGCTAATGCTACCTGTAAAGCTTTAAAAAAGGAAATTAATGACATAAATAAAAAGATGAAAAACGTCGATAAATCAAAAAAAATGATAAATAAAAATTTGCAAAGTTCTCAATAATGTCATCATGTAAATAGATGATGACATTATAGTGTGCTTTTTAGAGAATATTAAACATAGATATTTTGACATTGGGGATTATAAGAGCTAAAGATGAGTCAGACAGCAGACATTGATTCATATAAGAAGATAACTAGACTTTCGGACGAGCAAATTTCTGAGCTTTGGGAATTATATTTGGAAGATAAAACTAAAAAAACAGTCAGAGATAAATTGATAGTTCAATATATTTATCTTGCTAGATATGTTGTTGGTAGAATTAAGGTTAATTTGCCTCCAAGTTTTACTTTTGATGATATAGTTTCTTTTGGAATTGAAGGTTTAATAGATGCTATTGAAAAATATCATCCTTCAAAAGGTGCAAAATTTGAGTCTTATGCACTTATGAGAATAAGAGGTTCTATAATTGATAAAATTCGCTCATCTGATTGGTTGCCAAGAACTTTGAGGAGAAAAATAAAAGAAATAAAAATCGCAACTGAAAGATTAAAACAACAAATAGGAAGACCCCCTACTACTAAAGAAATTGCAGACGTTATGGGATTAAGCGAGCAAAAAATTGTTGAAATAATGTCGTCTGATGTTACAGTTAATTCTATTTATGATAAAAAAGGAAATGGTGAAGATAGTGTTGAAATAATTGACACTATTGAAGATGAAAATTCACAACGCCCCGAGGATAAAATCGAAAAGGTTGATGCAAAAAAAGAGTTGCAGATGGCATTAAAGAAATTACCTGAAAGAGAAAGAACATTATTAGTGTTTTATTATCATGAAAATATGACTTTAAAAGAAATTGGCGAAGCAATTAATGTTTCTGAGTCAAGAGTTTGTCAACTTCATGCACAGGCTATTATGAAATTGAGAAATATATTGTCTGTAAATCGAAACGAAAGACTCAACAAAACTATTGTTTAAATTTTTAATTTTGTTTTCTTGTGCTAAAATTACTTTTGTAAGTATTTTTAAATAAGGAGTTATTATTATGGCAAGAAGACCCATTATTGCAGGCAACTGGAAAATGAACAACAATAAAGCTGAAGCGAAAGAATTAACAGATGGGATTATGTATGGAATTAGTCAACTTGATTCATCAAAAATGCCGGAAGTTGTTTTAGCACCTACTTATACGGCTTTATGGCAAGTCTATGATTTAATTAAAAATGAACCAAAATTGTCGCTTGCTGCACAAAATGTAAATCCAAATCCTTCAGGTGCTTATACTGGCGAAATATCCCTTGATATGTTAGCTGATTTTAAAGTAAAGTTTGTTATTGTAGGTCATTCTGAAAGACGTCAAATGTTTGGTGAAACTGATGAATTCATTAATCAAAAGGTAATTGCAATTTTGCAAAAAGGCTTAATACCTATTATTTGTTGTGGCGAAACATTGGAGCAAAGAGAACAAGGTATAACTGATGAGCATCTTTCATCTCAGATTACAAAAGCATTTAAGGGTATATCGGCAGAAGATGCTAAAAAATGCGTTATTGCTTATGAACCTATTTGGGCAATTGGAACAGGTAAGTCCTGTGATGCAAAAGAAGCAAACAGAACAATAGGTGAAATAAGAAAAGTAATTAAAAATTTATACAGTGCTGATGTTGCTGACAATATTAGAATTTTGTACGGTGGATCAGTTAAACCTTCTACTATAGTTGAACAAATGGCACAACCTGAAATCGATGGTGGTTTAATTGGTGGTGCGTCATTAAAAGCTGATAGCTTTATTGAACTTATAAAAGGTGCAATGTAAAGTTTAGATAAAGATTGCTTTTAAAATGTCCTAAAGATTATTAAAAAATCTTTAGGACATTTTAAATTTTATTGTTGATATATCCATACATCAAAACCTTCGGCTTTTAATTTTTGAGCTTGTTTTTTAGCTACATCAAAATCTTGAAAAGAGCCCATCTGGACGCTAAATACATCTCCAACTTTTCTGACAAAAGGTGTAAGCGAAGGATTTTGATTTTTTATTGCTGTTTGCATTTTTTTTGCTTCGTCAAAATTGGAATATCTGCCAATTAAAATTTTTGACATAACAATAACATTTTTTTCAATTAAAGTTTCTTCTTGTGGTTTTTTATTGTGTGTTGCAAGTTCTTCTATTGCTGCGGATATTTTATTTTGTTCTTTGATTTGTATTTCTGTATTTTTTTCGATTTTGCTTTCTTCTTTAATGCTTTTATCGATGTGCGAAGGGTCAATGACCTCTGGGATTGTTTTTTCTTTTGTAATTATTTTTGCTTCTGAGGGTGCATTTTCTTCTTGTTGTATTAACATTAATCTTTTATCTATTTTTTTTTGTTGTTCTTCTTCTACAGTTGGTGCATATCCGGAGAAATTTTCCATCGTGTCGGGATTTCTCAAAGACAAATCGCCTTTTGAGTATTCTATATCCATTTTTGCCGAGTACTTCATAATAAAAACAACAATAATTATAAAAATAATTATAAATGTCGCAATAAAAAGTTGAAAAAGAAAATTTAATTTTGAAATTGGTTTTTTTGGTTGCTCAATTTCTGATTGTATTTTACTTTTTTTGTATGCAAAGTAATCTGATGTATTAAAATTCATTTTCAAACTAAACCTCTTACCTTGTATGTTGCTTTTTTTATACTTTCTGTTTCTTGTTTAAATTTTGATAAAATTTCTAGGGCAAACTTTTTATAATCCTTAATTCCTATTTCATTTAAATCTGACGCTTTTATTGGTGCGCCTTCTTTTATTATATTTAATGCAGTGTGTATAAGGCAAGAATTAATCGATTTAGTTGCAATAGAGACCGATAACTTTCTGTTGTCAAAAAACAAATCATCTCCTTTTCTTAAAACAAAAAAACCGTATTCTTCAATAGTTTCTTTTATAATTGATACAAAAAGTCTTTGAGCCCAAACCATTTGTTCTAATGTAAAATTAAAACATTCAATAATAAAATTTAACATTTTTTTAGAATAAATTGGTTCGTTGTTAATAACATCTTCAATATCCACCATTTCATTAAGTTTTACATCTACTTCGCCTACAAAAGCAACTATTGCATCTCCTAAAATATTAAAATTTTTATAAATCCACAATGGGGCAAGTTCTTTACCTGTATATTTTATTTCGTTTTCGATAAAAAGTGTTTCCATTTAAAATATTTCCCCTATAAGTTCAGGCTTTTTGCTTTTTTTAATAGCATTTTTGAGCAATTTACAAGACATGCATTTGCCGCAATGTTTTTTGCCGGTGTTTTTTGAAGTATCATAACAGCTTTTTAAAAATTTTAAAGGTACATTGTTATCAATAGCATAATTTACTATTTGAATTTTATCAAATTGTAAACAAGGAGCAAAAATTTTTGGTTTACAAAGCGTTGATAATTCAAGGACTTCATTGCATTTTTTAACAAATTTTTCTGAATTATCTGGAAATTGTATTCCTTCTTCTTTATTAGCTCCGAAAATTATACAATTATAGTTATATTTATCGCAATATGAAGCTGCGATATTTAGAAATAAACCATTTCTGTTTGGTATCCAAACAGACTCGAATTCATCTAAATTTTTATTTTGAAAATCGCACAATTCTTTCATGAATGATAAATTTATAAATTTTAGATTAATATTATAGTGTTTTGCTATATTCATCGCAGCTTGCTTTTCTTCAAAATATGCATATTGTCCGTAGTCGAATATAAGAGCTAATTTAATATTAAGTTTTTTAATTGCTATATCTAGAGAAACTAAGCTATCAAGACCTCCTGAAAGTAGCATTACGGCATCATTGTTCATTATTGTCCTCATATATATTTAATAGTTTTTTTGCGTAATTTTTTAATTCATTTTCAAAATCATTGTTTATAACTTCATCCAGAATTTTTCTGTTGCTAATGTTGTATAGAGCGGTTAATGCATTTTTTTTAACTTCAATATCTGAATCATATTTTAAGCAATCATATATAAGTTCATAACTTTCTTGATTGTCTGAATTCATTATTGTTTCAATGGCTGCAATTCTTATTTTTGCAGATGTATCATTTAGCGCTTTTTTTAAAATTTCAATAGCTTTTTTGTCTTTTGTGGTATCAAAATTTGAAATTGCTTCAATTATTTTCTCTTTTAAATATAAAAATTTATCTAAAAACATTTGTTTTGTGTTAATTATAGAGTCAAAAACATCTAAAGCCCTGCTGTCTTTTAGCATGCCAAGAGCTGTTATTGCAGATTCTTTAACGTAGGTTGATTTTTCTTCTTCGTTATTTACAACGTTTTTTAAAGATTCAAAGGCATTTTTGTCTCCGATTTTTCCTAAGGCTTCTGCTGAAGCTAGTTTTATTTTGTAATTTGAATTTTTATCATTCAAACAAAACAAAAGTGGTTGTACTGCAATTTTATTTTTGTAGCCGGAAATTGTTTTAATTGCGAGAACCTTGAGATTTAAAAAATCATTGTTTGTATTTTGAATTAAGATAAAATCGATTAAAGAATTTAAATTATCAATGAATTTAAATTTGTTGATTCTTCTAATTGTTTCGTTTAATAGTGCTATTTCGTGTTTGTTTTTTAGGATGAAATTAAATAAATAGCAAAGCTCATTTTTTTTAAATTTTGTTTCTATGTCGTTAAATAAAGAAACAAAATCGCATTTTGACTTTGTTTTTTCTTCCAAGTATAAGACTATATCATTAGAAAAAAACTCTTTCATTTTAACAAGCCATGCTATCAATAATAAGAAATTTAATCATAAATAAAAGAGGTTGTAAACTTTTTTAAATTATTTATCAAAACACTCTTTAAAATATGTTATTTTGGTGTTAAAAAAAGACAGAATACAAAATAGAGTTTACATTAGAAAATGTCGGAAGTTTCTTATCAGCAAGCAGTCGAGCAAATTAAAAATAGTTTAGATATTGTAGATGTTATATCTAAATATGTTGTTCTTAAAAAATCGGGAAGAAATTTCCAAGGTCTATGTCCATTTCATAATGAAAAGACACCCTCTTTTGTTGTTACTCCAGATAAACAAATATTTAAATGTTTTGGTTGTGGAGAAGGCGGAGATGTATTTACTTTTTTAATGAAAATTAATAATCAATCATTTAATGAAGTAATTGAAGAACAAGCTTTAAACTTAGGAATAGAGTTACCTAAAAGAAATTTGAAGAATGCTTCTTTTCATAAGGCTGAAAAAGAACGTTTATATGACGCTATGGAACAAGCATGTAAATTTTTCAAAAATAATCTTGAATCAAATCAAAAGGCTCTTGAATATCTTAAAAAAAGGGGAATAAACGAAGTTGCAATTTCCAAATTTTCTTTAGGACTTGCTCCAAAGGGAAATTTTGAACTTAAAGCTTATTTAACCAAGCTTGGTTTTACTGTTGAAGAATTAAATAAAGCGGGTCTTGTTTACGAAAAAGAAGGAACATTTATAGATCGTTTTAAAAATAGAATTATAATTCCAATTAAAGATATTAATTCTAATATAATTGCTTTTGGAGCAAGAGCAATTATTGAAGGTCAAATGCCCAAATATATAAATTCTCCTGAAAGTGTTATTTATAACAAAAGTGCTGTTCTATTTGGTTTAAACAGAGCGAAAGACGCCATTAAAAAAAGTGATTCAGTGATTTTTATGGAAGGTTATTTTGATGTAATATCGGCACATCTTGGTGGAGTTGAAAATGCAGTTGCGACTTGCGGAACGGCACTTACAGCTCAACATATCAAGCTTATTAGCAGATATAGTCCTTCAAGAAAAATTTATCTTGCTTTTGATACAGATAGTGCAGGTAAAAAAGCGATAGAACATGGTGCTGAAGTAATTAAAAATATTTTTTTAGCATTAGGAGATATAAAACAATATGATTCTAATTTTAGAAGCAGTGAAGAAAATGTTTGTGAAATTAGGGTTGTATCAGAAATTCAAGGTAAGGATCCTGATGAATTTATAAGGGAGTTTGGTGGGGAAGAATATTTAAAAAAGATAAATGATGCTCCATTATTGTTGGATTATCAGTTAAATCAAATTTATAAGGAGATAAGAAGTAATTTAACTCCACAAGAAAAAAGTCATTTTGTCATACAAATTGCTGATATTTTGTATCAAATTAAAAATTCTGTAATTTTGGACGATTATATAAAAGCAGCAGCTTTTAAGTTAGATGTTGCAGAAACAATTTTAAAAACTCAAATTATAAACAAGCAACAAGATGAATTTGGTATTTTAAAAGTTGAGAATGAAAATTTAATTGACAAAATAAAATTATCAAATAGAGCCTCGTCAAATTTATATGAATTAATGGAGCAGAACTTGATAAAATTGGCATTTGCGGCAAATACAGAAGATAAAAAAATATATTTGCAAAAGAAATTATCAGGTTATAGTTCGCAAGATATGGAAAATTCGAAGATACTTGAAAGCATTGACAAAAAATTTTTGGAAGTAAATAATGTTGACGAACTAGCAAAAAAACTTTTTTTAGGGTTTTATAATGAACAGCATATACAAAAGAAAATTTCAGATAATATTTTTTCATCGCATGAATTTAACAACTTGTCACAAGACGATTTTATGCAAGCAGTAGATGAAACGTTTGAAAGATTAGAAAATTTGAAGCAACAATATAGGAAAAATGAGTTGAAAAAAATGCTAAAAAACAATAACTTGACAGAAGAAGAAAAATTAGTTATTTCAACAAAAATTTTTCAAGAGTTAAAAAACAAATAGACAGATTGGAGATAATTAATGAGTAGAAAAAGAAATTCCGACAGTTCTGTAATTAATGTTATGGATAAATCAGAAATGATAGAAGAAGACGAGTACTTTGAAGGTACGGGTCTTGAAACTGATAATATTTCTAACATTATGAGAACTCAGGGTGTTAGTGCAGTTGAAAATTCAAGCACTATTAGCTTTTTTGATCAACAAGAATCAGAAGGCGAAATGGAGAATGATTTAACTGTTCCAAGAGGAGTTTCTGTTGACGATCCTGTAAGAATGTATTTGCGTGAAATTGGCAGAATTAAACTTTTAACTGCCGATGAAGAAATAGATTTAGCAAGAAAAATTGTAGCAGGTGGCAATAGCGGCGCTGTTGCAAAAAGAAAGCTTGTTCAAGCTAATTTAAGACTTGTTGTTTCTATAGCAAAAAAATATGTAGGACGAGGCATGCTTTTTTTGGATTTAATTCAAGAAGGAAATCTTGGTTTAATCAGAGCGGCCGAAAAGTTTGATCATGAAAGAGGTTATAAGTTTTCTACCTATGCAACTTGGTGGATTAGACAAGCAATAACAAGAGCGATAGCTGATCAAGCCAGAACAATTAGAATTCCTGTTCATATGGTTGAGACAATTAATAAACTTAAGAAGGTCACAAGAAAATTGGCTCAAGAGCTTGCAAGAAAGCCATCTGAAGAAGAATTGTCTGCAGAAATGGGAATTTCTATTAATAAGTTAAGAGAAATAATAAAAGTTGCTCAAGAACCTTTGTCTCTTGAAACTCCTATTGGAAAAGAAGAAGATTCAAGATTGGGTGATTTTATTGAAGATAAAGATGCTGATGCTCCTGTAAAAACAGTTGCTCATGAACTTTTAAGAGAAGATTTAGCTGAAGTTTTAAGCTCACTTTCGGCTCGAGAAAGGGATGTTTTAAGATTGCGTTTTGGCATGGATGACGGCAGACAAAGAACACTTGAAGAAGTTGGTCAGTTATTTGGTGTCACTCGTGAACGCATCAGACAAATTGAGGCTAAGGCGCTAAGAAAGTTGAGACATCCTAATCGTTCAAAGCGTTTAAAAGAATATGTTGAAGTTTAAATTTAAAGACCCCTTGAGGGGTCTTTAAATTAGTAAAAGTTTTTAATTTTTTATTAAACCTTCTTGAATTAATATTTTTTTTACTTTTTCTTCAAAATCATTAGTTGTTTTTTTATCATCGTTAAACATAGGCAAAACTCCGCCCAGAAGGTAATTTAAATTTACATTATAGTCTTTATATAGCAATACTAATTTTTCATTATTCAGTAAAGTCCTATCTGTTTCAATATTAGAATAAAACTGTTTTGAAATACCCAAAGCCAAGCCTAGTTGTGCTTGAGTCAGATTCAGTTCGTTTCTGATTTTTTTTAGTCTTTGACCTTGCGTAGACATAAATTACCCGTGTGTATTTATATATATTGACAAATATTGTAATTTATGTATATAATAATGGTATCGATATAATACAACAATTACACATATAACTATACTACAAAATTACATTTGTGGCTAAGTTGTAATTTATCCGCCTTTTGTAAGGCGTGTTTCGTTTGCAATAAATAGGAATTAAAAAATGAAATATTTTAATGCATTTTCATTAATTGAATTAATGATTAGCTTGATTACTGTTAGTTGTTTATTTGCGGCTTTTAGCCCTATTGTTTCAAAAAAAATATCAAAAATTAATGTTGTTTCATCAAATTCTAATTTTAAAGTGTGTAATATGGGCTATTATTTTGATGGTATAAAAACATGTAAGCCTTGCCCAAAGGGACAATACCAAGATGAGGTAGGTAAGATGTTTTGCAAAGATTCTCCGATTGGAGCTTACGTTGATCATGAAGCTGCAATGAACTATATTCAGTGTCCAGAAGGATATTATCAAAATCAAATAAAACAAATTAATTGTATCGTTTGCCCTAAGGGTCAATATCAAAATCTAAAAGGGCAGGCAGCATGCAAGGATTGTCAGGCAGGTTACTGGCAAGATACTGTTGGTTCGGTCACTTGCAAAAGTTGCAACAGTGGTGAATGGTCAGGTATAGGCGCATCTGAATGTTATCAATGTGGTATAGGAGGTGATTGTCCTAATTCATCATCTAATTCAAGTTCGCAATCTGGTCTAGAGCAATTTGAAGGCTATATGGATGGTTGCCAAAAGGGATATTTTAAAACATCAAGCGGTAATTGCAAAAAATATAGACCAGGTGTAGTTGATTACGTTAGTGCAAGAGTTACCGAATATGAGAGGTGTAGCAGTGCTTATTATTGGGATTATTATTGTTATTATGTTTATGGCCCTTGCAAAGTTACAATTAGACCTGTTATATATTCAAATGGAAAATATATTTTTGGTCCAACCATAAATGAATATCCGCCGGTAATAAGTGCAATGGGGCCAGGAAGTAATTATGATACATATTCTAACTTTAAAAAAGGCTGCGATAAGGACATCTTAAATAAAAATTGGGAATAAAAAAGTTTAACATATTTTCATATTATTTTGTGTTTTGGTAAGGATGATAAAATTATCATCCTTTTTTTTAATTAAATCAATTTTTATTATATAATTAGATAAATTAGTGTATTTTGGTTAAATATGACAAAAAATAAAGCAAAACTTATAATATTTACAGGCCCTTCAGGTGTTGGCAAGGGGACAATATTGGCTGATTTTTTTAAAAAGGTTGATAACAATATTGTATATTCAATTTCAAATACGACAAGGGCGCCTAGAGATGGTGAAATAAACGGAATGCATTATTTTTTTATTTCAAAAGATGAATTTGAAAAATTGATTAAAGAAAATGCTTTTTTGGAATATGCTTGCTATAGTGGTAATTTTTACGGTACCAGTAAAAAATTTGTAGAAGAAAAATTGAAAGAAGGTAAAAGTGTTCTTCTTGAAATTGAGCTTCAAGGTGCACTGCAAGTAATGAGTAAATGCCCTGAAGCTGTAACAATTTTTATTAAGCCTCCCAGTTTTGATGAATTAGAAAAACGTTTGAGAGGTCGTCACAGTGAAAGTGAAGAATCAATCAAAAAAAGGCTTATGATAGCTGAAGATGAGTTGAACAATGCAAATAAATTTCATTATGTAATTGAAAATAAAGTTGTTGATGAGGCAGTTGATGAATTAATTAAAATATACAATAAGGAAACAAAATGAACAATTTAAAAAATATATTAGTGGGTATAACATCATCTATTGCTTCGTATAAAATATATGAATTAGTAAGATTGTATAAAAAAAATGGCTATAATGTGAAAGTTGTTGTAACAGAAAATGCTCTTAATTTTGTTTCTACACTTGTATTGGAGACATTGTCGGAAAATGAAGTTTATTATAGTCAATTTAGCCCAAGGAATAATGTTCAACATATAAATCTTGTTGAATGGGCGGATATTTTTGTTGTAGCACCTATTAGCGCAAATACTCTTTCAAAATGCGCTCAAGGAATTGCCGATAACCTTTTAAGTAGTATTTTTTGTGCTTATCTTTCAACTAAAAAACCAATTTTAATGGCTCCTGCAATGAATAAAAATATGTGGAATAATCCGTTTATTCAAGAAAATATCAAAAAACTCAAAAATCAAAATGTAGATTTTGTTGACCCTGAGGATGGTTTTCTTGCTTGTGGGGATGTTGGTTGTGGAAGACTTGCAAAAATTGAATTGATTTTTGAAAAAACTTTAAAAAATCTTTTTCAAAATAAAATTAATAATGGGAAAAAAGTTATAGTGACTCTTGGTGGAACTAAAGAATCAATAGATAGTGTTCGTTGTATAAGTAATTTTTCATCGGGAAAAATGGGTAAGTCGCTCTGTAAGTGGGCATATAGAATGGGGTTTGATGTTTTAGCTATTTCTGCAGTCGAACTTGAAAATGTGCCATATAAATCAATTAATGTAAACTCGGCAGACGAAATGCTTGAAGCTATTAAAAATAACGATTTTGATGTTTTAATTATGGCAGCTGCAGTTTGTGATTTTAAGGTAAAAAATAAATCAGAAAAAAAGATAATAAAAGAAAATATGCAACATGAGTTTGCGCTTGAGTTTGTGAAAAATCAGGATGTTGTCAAGAAAATAGCTCAAAATAAAAGACAAAATCAAAAAATAGTCGGCTTTTGCTTGGCTGATGAAGATTGTGTAGCTCAAGCTAAAAACAAATTAAAAAATAAAAATCTTGATTATATAGTTGCAAACGAGGTAAAAATTGCGTTAAATACTGATGAAAATAAAGTTACAATTATAGAAAAAAGTGGTAAAATTATAAATATGGAATTAGACACGAAAGACAACATTGCTAGAAAAATTTTGGAGGTTGTTTGTGATTAAAACAGACTATATCATTTCAAAAATTGAAAAGTATGCTTCTTTAGAACTTGCAGAATCTTGGGATAATTCAGGTTGGCAGATAAATTTGGAACATGATTATACAAATAAAGTTTTAGTTGCTCTTTCTTTTACCAGAGATGTTTTAGAACAAGCAGTAACAAATGATTGTGATTTAATTATTACTCATCATCCTTTGATATTTAATTCTATTAAAAAAATCGAAAATTCACTTATAGCAGAAGCAATAAGAAATAATATTTGTGTTTATTGTGCCCACACGAATCTTGATAAGACTTATGGTTCAACAACTGATGCATTGTGTGGAGTTTTAGGTTTACAAAATCTTATTACAGTGGACGATTATATTAAAATTTCACATTTGAAAGATGAATTTGCTTTAGATCAGATGATAAAAAATATAAAACAAGCATTAAATTTGGAGCATTTAAAACTTATTAATCCGAATAATATTGATACCGTTAAAAATGTTGCAGTGTGTGCAGGTGCGGGCGGGAGTTTTATTGATAAACTAAAAAATTATGATATAGATTTATATATAACAGGCGATATTAAATTTCACAAAGCACTCGAGGTTGAAGGTTTTGCTGTTGCTGATATTGGGCATTTTGAATCTGAACTTCCAGTATTACCTCTTATTCAGGGTTTAATTGCAAAAACAAAAGTTGAAGTTATAATTGCTCAAGAAGAAAAGCCTTGGATTGTTATTTAAGGGGATAAGATGGCAATACGTTTTTTAACATCGGGAGAATCGCACGGGGAAAAATTAAATGCTATAATTGAAGGAATTCCGTTTGGCTATGAGCTTGATTTTACTTTTATAAATTCTGAGCTTGCTTGTCGTCAACAAGGATACGGGCGTGGCGGCAGAATGAAAATTGAAAAAGATAAAATTAAAGTGCATTCCGGTGTGCGTTTTTCTGTAACCACAGCAAGTCCTATTTCTATTGAGATTGAAAATAAGGATTGGCAAAATTGGGTTTATCCAATGAGCGTTGAAAAAATTGATTTTAGTAAAATTGATGAAAATTTAAAATGTGAAATTGAAAAGAAAATTATTGAAAAAAGAATAGCAAAATTTAGGCCTGCACATGCTGATTTGGCAGGAGTTTTTAAATATGGATTTGATGATATAAGATACGTTCTTGAGCGCTCAAGTGCAAGAGAGACAGCTACAAGAGTTGCGGTTGGTGCGATATGTCAAAATATTTTAAAATATTATAATATTTCTTTTGAATCAGAAATTATTTCTATTAAGGATTGCGAAAATAAAAAGGATTTTAAAAGTTTTGTTGAAAAATATCAAAAAGAAGGCGATTCTTTGGGTGGGATCATTAAAATTGTTATTAAAAATCCCCCCGCAGGGCTTGGTAGTTTTGTTCATTGGGATAAAAGGTTGGATGGAAAATTAGCTCAGGCTATGATGTCTATCCCTGCGATAAAATCAGTGGAAATAGGACTTGGAAAGGATTATGCTAAATATTCTGGTTCAAGCTCGCATGATGAAATTTTTGAAGAAAATGGAAAAATATTTCATAAAACAAATAATTCGGGCGGAATTGAAGGCGGAATGTCTAATGGTGAAGATATTGTGCTTAAAATTGCTATGAAGCCGATTCCCACAATGAAAAAAGCACTTAATAGCGTTGAGATAAAAACTCATATAAAAACCAAGGCGCATTTCGAAAGAACTGATTGTTGTGCTGTTGAAGCATGCGGTGTGGTTGCAAGGAATATGGCTGCAATTATTATATTGGATGCTTTTTTTGAAAAGTTTGGTCATGATTGTAAAAATGATATAGATTTAGCTTTTAAAAATTATCAAAAGAGGATAAATGGAATATAATAAAGTTGCGTTAATCGGAATGATGGGTAGCGGAAAATCAACGATTGCAAAACAATTAAATAAAATAACAAATATAAAACTTTTTGAAACTGATGAAATTTTTGAAAATAAATATAAGTTGACTATAAAAAAATATTTTGATATATATGGGGAAAATAATTTTAGAGAAAAAGAAAATGAAATTTTGGTTGATATTGTAAAAAATGAGGAGTTCATTATTTCTACAGGTGGTGGTGTCGTATTGAATTCTAATAATAGAGAAATACTTTTTTGTGGGAATATTAAAACAATTTATCTTAAAACAAGTTGTAATTCTATATTTGAAAGAATTAAGAATGATAAAAGTAGACCATTATTGTTGGTAGATGATCCTAAAGATGAAATAAAAAAAATTTTGAATGATAGAGAGAAATTTTATAATATGGCAGATATTGTAGTTCAAACTGATAATAAAGATATTTATGAAATTACAAAAGAAATATGTGAAAAATTATGGAAAAAATATATATAAAAAATTCTGAAGTAAATAAAAGTGAAATTTTAATAGAAAATGACTTGTCTAAAAACATTGATGATTTTTTAGATATTAATAAGTGTTTTTTTATAACTAATTCAACTATAGCAAAATTATATCCGGAGATTTTGTATAAATTTAATGATAAGAAAATTATTATTATAAAAGATGGTGAGAAGTATAAAAATTATAAAACTTGTAATTATATTTTAAATAAACTCCTTGAAGAAAAAATAGAAAGAAATGATTGCATTGTTGCTTTTGGAGGAGGCGTTGTTGGAGATATTGCAGGATATTGTGCAAGTGTAATTTTAAGGGGGGTAAAATTCATCCAAATTCCAACTACTCTGCTTGCCATGTGTGATTCTTCTATTGGTGGCAAAACGGGTTATAATACTTCATTTGGTAAAAATTTAATAGGTACTTTTTATTTGGCTGATAAAGTTTTAATTGATCCTATGTTTTTGAATACTTTGGATGATTATAACTATAAGTGCGGATTGGGCGAAGTGTTAAAATATGCCTTTATAGAAAAATCTTGCAAGTGTGAAAAATTTTATAATTTAGAAGATATTTTAACGGTTAACCAAACAAAAGATGTTAAAAATGAAATGGTTAAAATAATAGCTTGTTGTGTTTCTTTAAAAGCAAATGTTGTTAGTTTGGATAAGAGTGAAAATAATTTAAGAAAAATATTGAATTTTGGGCATACCTTTGCCCATGCTTTTGAAACTTATTTAAAATATAAAAAAATATCTCATGGCGAAGCTGTGTCTTATGGTATAAAATGTGCAAGTAAACTTTCTTATGAAATGAAAAAAATTGACGATAATTATTATAATAAAATAAATTTTCTAATTGATAAATTTTCTTTAACAAATAAAAAACTTAAATTTAAAAAACAAAAAATTCTTGAACTTATGATGTATGATAAAAAAGTTCAAAATAAAAAGATTAACTTGCTGCTTCCAGTTGCCCCTCTTGAAGTTGAGCTTTTTGATAATATAGATTTGCTTTTGCTTGAAGCTTCTTTGCCTTAGCTTTGTTGCCTAGTTTTTCCATAACCAAAGAAGCTTGTTCATAGTTATATGCAATTTGTTCGTAACTTTCTTGAGTGGCGGAAAAAATTTTTAATGCGTTTTTATAACTATTTAAAGCTTTATCGTTGTCACCAATGTATTGGTAATTTTCTGCTCCATTTGAATAGGTGTTTGCAATTAAAGTTTCGTCATTACTGTTTTGTGCTACGTCAAAAGCAAGTCCCGTGTATTCATCAGTATTTTCAGAATCGAATTGTTTAGCATAAAGTCCGGCAATACTCGTTAATGCTTTTGTTTGAATATTGGGATTTTCGGCTTCTCCACTGTAGGCAACTGCAGATAAATAGTTGTTTAATGCAGGGGAAAATTCACCAAATTCGTCATAAATTGAGCCTGAACGAAAAAAAGCTTGTGATTTCAAATTGAGTTCATCTGTTTTTGTTGCTTGCCAATAGTCTTTAAGAGCAAAATCAACATAATCATAGTCGTCAAAAATTTTTCCTCTTTCAAAGTGAATTGCTGCTTTGATGTTTTCATTTGAAGTTTCACTGTTTGATAATATTCCTAAAGCTTCATTTAAAAAATTTAGCGCATCTGTATCTCCCTGATTTGTTTGTGGCATATTTTTTGCTGATATGTATAATTCTCTAGCTTTTATATCTGCATCATTAAAAGGAGCAAAAGGGCTATTTGGAATTGTCTTTTCGGTTTTTTCACTTATATTTTCATTTAATTCAATTTCGTTTTCAATTTCTAAATTTTCAAAATCTTGTTCTTGATAATTATCAAAAATATCTTGTGTTGAAGAAGGTGTATTAGCAAAACTTTGTTCGCTAATGTGAGCATTTTGTGTGTTTTCTGTATTTTCATTTGGTTTTATATCTTGAGTTTTAGCACTTGGTGTTAAAACAAAAGATGGAGTTATTTCTTTTTCAATTCTGTCTTTTGCTTTTTGTGGAAATTCAAGCATGAAATCAGGGTTGATTTCACTTGGGTCGGCTTTTAAATTTATTTTTTGCAAAAATAAAGCATCTATCCAGCCTTCAACCACGTTAGAAGGTTTATTTAGGCTTTTTGCTATAAATGCATCAGAAATTTTTGATGCATTTTTTAAATTTGCAATAATTATCTCTTTTGAAGGATTTTCTTTGTGTGCTTCTTTATCTACAAGATCTAGATATATTGAGACTTCTTGTCTGACGTCATCAGGAGCATTGATAGCAAGAATGGTGTTTCTAAAATCCATTAAAACTTGAGAAATATTTATTTGCCCCTTGGTGTAGTCTATTGCAACTTTTGCACCATTAGGAAAAGTATTTCGCTTTTTGTTTTTATCGGAAATATCAATATTTGCAGTTTTTTCCGATTCTGCATTGGTTGAATTAAATTGATTGTGTTTTCTGTAATTTATATTAATTGGATAGATTGAATTATACAAATTAAAACCTCAAGCTTTCCCCAAAAGTATTATAGAAAAAAATATACGTCCTTTAGTCATACAAATGGATTAAAAATCGGTTATTATAATAATAATTTAACAATTTTTTTAGAAAAATCAATTTTTTCATGCTTTTTAGCGTTAAGTGTATATTTTTTTTACAATACTTAAAAAATAGAAGATTTAGTATATTTTTTTATTATAATGTTATTGTATTACTAAGGAGTTGATTTAATGCCCCAATATGTTTTTAAAATGAAAAAAGGTGAATTAGAAGTTGAGTTTTCTTCTGATGATGCGGAGTTTGTTGAACAACAGCTTGAAAAATGGCGTGAAGAAATTTTGAAGAAGCATGCTCAGTAGAATTAGGAAAAAATGTATTATAACATCAAAATAAAATCGCAAAATAGCGAATTTATACTTGAATCTAATGATAAAATAGTTACGCAAAGAGAGATGGATATGTATTTTGCGTACATTTTTGGTGTTAGTGATGATTTTATTTCAAAGATAAAAAAAATTGAAATAAAAAGTGAAAATTTAAAATCAATCGATGAATTTGAAAAAAAAGCTGAGATTGGTGAAAAATCTTCCGTAATGAATCTTGAAGAAGTTGGTGAAGGTCAAGCTAATCTATCATTAAATGATAATATTTCTGTTTTTAATGATAATAAAACAGAAGTTGTCTACCAAGCGAGTTTAGATGAATTAACACTTTCTCAACAAACAGAAAATCAATCTGCAGATGAAGATTGTTCAATTTCTTCTCAAGATGACGACATTGAAGCCGTGCAGATTGAAGAATCAAATGTTTCTGATAACAAATCTGAAAGTATTGAGGAAAATTATGACAATGTTGTTAATGATAATAAAACAGAAGTTGTCTACCAAGCGAGTTTAGATGAATTAACACATCCCGAACAAGTGGAAAATGAATCTGTAGATGAGGCTGAAATTAAATCTGAGATTTTGGATAAAAATCTTGTTGGAAACATTGAAGAAGTAAGTTCAATTAAAGATAGTTGTGGGGATGATATATTAAATAGTGATAATAAAATTTCAAATAATGAAAATAAAAATGTGAAAGAGCAAAATGATACTGCTAATCATTTAGGCAATATTGATGATATTTTAAAACTTATTGAAAGTGAGATGGATTCTGTCAATTTGTTTAATGAGGACGATAATCGAAAAGAATCAAATAAAGAATTAGAGATTTTTGGTGATGATAGTAACGGTATTCAATATGAAACTAAAAAAGATTTAAAAATTGAAGAAATTAAAATTAAAAATTCCAATGATAAAATAAATTATTATCAAAATAATCAATCAATGGTAGATAATATTTTTTCTTCTTATGAGAATAATTTAAATATTGAAAATTCAAAAAAGAGTGAAATTACAATAACAGCTTTAAATGAAGCATTAGAGGAAAATGTTTTAACAAATGAAAATGAGGATATTGAAGTAATTTCAGATATACAAGCGTTTGACGACACTAAAAAAATTGCCGATGATTCTCATTTGTCGACTAAAAGCGAATTGGTTGAAGGCGACGGTTTTTTTGATAGTGAAGAAATTTCCTTAAATGACAATAATATTAACTTTTCTGATAAGAATGAAATTGTTTCAAAGGAATTGACTGAAAAATTGGAAGTAGCTGAACAAAAAGAAGATGAAGTGCAAAGTGGGGCAAAAATTGAAGGGCCTGTTATTGATTTTCATTTATTTCTTTCCGGTTTTAATGTGAATGAATTGAAAGATGAATTTCTTATTTGCGCATATTATATTAAAAATATGCTACATGAAGATAATTTTTCAATGAAATTTATAAATTCTAAAATTTTTCCTGCAACCGGTAAAATTGCCGATATGTCAATTATTGATGAATGTATGAAAAATGGTTATATTGATTTATTTAGCGGCGAGGGCTCCAATAAATACAGTATTACAAAAAAAGGCGAGGAATATTTTTCTTCAAAATTTCAAAATATAAAGTAAGGTAGCATTTTGAATTATATTTTTATTTTTTTAATTTTAATTTCTTTTATTTGTGCAATTTTAAACAATAGAATGGATATTGTAGTTAATGAGATGTTAAGATCTTCTCAAAGGGCAGTGGAGATTGCTTTTGGATTAATAGGAATTATGGCATTTTGGCTCGGAATAGTAAATATTGCGAAAAAATCCGGACTTGTTGATATTTTTTCAAAATTGATTAAAAAACCTTTACTTTTAATTTTTCCTGATTTAAAGAAAAATAATGATGCATTGTCTAATATCGCTCTTAACATAACCGCAAATGCTATGGGATTGGCTAATGCTGCTACTCCGTTTGGAATAAAGGCAATGGAAGATATGCAAAAAGAAAATCAAAATAAACAGAAGGCAACAAATTCTATGTGTACTTTTCTTGCAATAAATACTGCTGGTTTTCAAATAGTTCCTGCGGTGGTTATTGCAATTTTAAGCGCTGCTAAAATGGATAATCCTTCGCAAATTATAATTCCTACTTTAATTGTTACAACAATAGCTTTTGTTTCTGCTTTATTTTTTGTAAAAGCTTTAGAAAGGTTTTATAAATGATAAAATTTTTAAATACTCTTTCTATATTTATTTTACCTTTTATAATAGTGGTAATTTTGTGTTTCGCTTTGTATAAAAAAACCCCTGCCTATGAATGTTTTGTTGAAGGTGCAAAGGATGGATTTAATATAGCAGTTAGGATAATTCCTTATTTGGTTGCTATTATTGTGTGTGCTGCAATGTTTAGAGCGAGTGGTGCAATAGATATTTTATCTGGTATTTTAAAACCAGTACTTAATTATTTTAAAATTCCTGCAGAAACTACAATTTTAATGGTTACTCGTTCACTTTCTGGTTCTGCTAGCTTAGGGGTGTTGTCTGATATAATTAGTGCTACTGGTGTTAATTCTTACGCTACAAAATTGGCTGCGGTCATAACTGGAAGTTCTGAAACAACTTTTTATGTTGCATCTGTTTATTTTGGCGCTGTTGGTATTAAAAAGTTTAGGCATGCTCTGTTAGCTGGGATTTTAGCAGATATTGTAGGCATAATTGCTGCTATTTGGATATGTTCAATTTTCTTTTTATAATTATTCAAAATATCCAATATAATCTAAATTTCTATAAAATCCGCAATAGTCTAATCCAAAACCTACTATAAATTTATCATCAATGTTAAATGCGCAAAAATCAGGTTGAATATCATATTTTCTTGCGCATTTTTTATCAAATAAAACGGCGAGTTTAACTTCTTTAACTTTGTAGTTTGTTTTTATAAATTTTAAAAGAAAATCAAGTGTTAGTCCTGTATCAATTATATCTTCTATTATTAATGCATTTTGATTTTCCATGTCTGAAATAGCAAGGTTTAAGGCTTTAATTTTACCTGAAGATTTTTCACTATCTCCATAACTTGATAGTGTCACAAATTCCATTTTAACTGGCATTTTAAGGTGCTTTGCTAGTTCAGTATAAAACATGACTGCACCTTTTAATATGCAAATAATTGTAAGAGGGTTTTTTGTTCCGTAATAATTATTAATGTCATTTGCAAGTTCTTTAATTCTTTTATTTAAAGTGTTTGAATCTATTAAAATTTTTAAATTTTCATTTTTTTTCATAATTTATCCTTTTTAAAATAAGATAATTTGTAACATTTATTTGATTTTACTTTATATTTTTCACTGATTTTTTGTCCTAAAATCCACAAAACTTCTTTTTCTTTGCATAATAGAATGTACTCATCTTTTTTGTTTTGAGGTATTTTTTCATTTATAAAATAGTCTTTTAGTTTCATTTTACCTTCTTTTAAACCAAATGGTGAAAAAATGTCCCCATTTTTACGGTTTCTTAATGTTAGGGGAAAAATATTTTCTTCTTCAGGAGAAATAAAACAAAAATTTTCGTTTGATTTAGGAAATTTATTTATATGCATATTGTATTCTTCAATTTTAAAGATAATATCCAAAAAATTATATTCGCCAAAATCTTTTATAACAACTTCGCCATTATTTTTTGTTTTTTTTGTATATATATAAATTTCATTATTACTTATAGTTAAAAAATTGTCTGAACTAATTGAACATTTTGATTTTTCGTTATTTATAATAAAGCTATCTAGTTTTAAAATTGTTTTGTAATCCCTGTTTTTTAAATATTCGTATAAAAAATCATTTAAAATTTCATATCTTAATTCTGGGTTAATGGCAAGGTATTTATTTCTTGTGATTTTATTGTTTTTAATAATCTTTTGTTTTTCGATATTAACTAAATTATCAACAATTTTTTTTGTAGCTAAAGAATTTTTAATAAGATTATTTATTGAATTAATGTAATTTGGGTTAATTTCGTTAAATAAAGGCAGTATTTTTTTTCTGATTAAATTTCTTTTATATTTGATGTCAAGATTTGAAGAATCAATTAAATAATTTTGATTATTTTTATTTAAAAAATCAATAATTTTGTCTTTTGTAACGTTTAACAACGGTCGAAAATAAATATCTCTGTTTTCAGGAATTGCACATAAACCTTTGAGTGACGTTCCTTTTATAATTCTATATATTAAAGTTTCGATATTGTCATTTTTATTATGTGCCAACATTACTGTTTTTGAATTAAATTTTTTTGCACAGCTATTAAAAAAATCATATCTCAGATTTCTGGCAATTTCTTCTGTTTTTTTACAATTTGCCGGTGCTTCGTCAATAAAATATGATGATTTAATTTTACTTGCAAAGTTTTTAGTAAATTCAATTTCTTTTTCAACTTCATTTATTCGCCAGTTGTGGTTAAAGTATGCAAGAATTAAATTTAAATTATATTCATTTTTTAATTCAGATAAAACTAAAGCTAAAGCAGTACTGTCAGGACCTGCCGAAAAACCGACAATTATATTTTCGTCTTTAATCTTATATTTCTTTAAAAAATCTTCAACAATATTTTTCATAAATTATGAAGGTAAATCGCCTTTTACATCTGCAACAGTTGCTCCATCTAAATTAAATACCGAACATAGGGCTTCTGCTGCCGGTTTAGAATATTTTTTTTCAACAAGGCAACTAATTTTTATTTCGCTTGTAGAAATCATTTTTATATTTATATTTTCTTTTGCAAGCGTATCAAACATCTTGGCTGCAATACCGGGTCTGTCTATCATTCCTGCGCCTACTATAGACACTTTAACTATATCTTCGTCTATAAAAATATTACTCGCATTCACTATTTCATTTATCTTGTTTTTTATGGAATCAAATTTTATTAAGTCTGTTTTAGAAATTGTAAATGCGATATCGTTTGTATTTTTAAAATTTCTTGCATACGATTGGATTATCATATCAACACTTAAATCGTTATCAGCCAGTAAATTGAATAATTTTGCCGCATTTCCGGGTTTGTCTTCTACGTCGCAGATAACAATTCTAATTTGTGAACAATCGCAAGCAAGTCCTGTTACAGGTTTATTTAATTCCATATCATCAACTCCTATTATTAAAGTTCCTAAATCATCGAGCTTAAAAGAGCTTCTTACTCTCATTTTCATGTTATTTAATTTTGCAGCTTCAACAGAACGAGGATGTAGCACATTTGCTCCTACTCTTGCAAGTTCGAGCATTTCATCGTAAGAAATTTCTTTTAATTTCTTTGCTGTTTTTATAATTCTCGGATCTGCAGTGTAAACTCCTTCAACATCTGAATATATATCACATCTGTCTGCATTAAGTGCGCAAGCTAAAGCAACCGCTGTTGTGTCTGAACCGCCTCTGCCTAATGTCGTTATATCGCAGTCGTCGCAAAATCCTTGAAATCCTGCAACTACAATAATTTTATTTTCTGATAAATGTTTTTTAATGCGAGATGTATCTATATCGACAATTCTTGCATGGGCATGGCAATTTTCAGTTTTTATTCCCGCTTGATAACCTGTTAAACTAATTGCTTTATATCCTGTTTCATTTATTGCCATTGCTAGTAGTGACATTGAAATTAGTTCTCCTGTTGAAAGCAATACATCCATTTCTCGTGGGTCTGGATTAATTGTGATTTCTTTTGATAATTTTATTAAATTATCTGTAGTGTGACCCATTGCGGAGACTACCACAATAACATCATTGCCGAGTTTTTTTTCTCTTATCACAGCATTTGCTACGTTTTTAATTTTTTCACTGTCTGCAACTGATGTTCCCCCAAATTTTTGAATTATTAGCCCCATTTTATACCTCATTAGTTGAAGAGTATTGTTTTTTAATTTTTTCTATAGTTTCATCATTTCCAAAGACTTCAATTATTTTATCACAAATTTGATAAATTTTGTTTTTTATTTCAATATTGTCAGGCTGTTTTTTAGAAATTTCAATCATAGCATACATTTTAATTAGCATAAAGTCTTTTTTTGATGTGATTTCATTTTCACATTTTTCAATTAGTTCGAATGCCTTTTCGGGGTTATTTAATCTTAGTTCGCATTCTGCCAGTGCCAAAATAACTGTAGTTAAATTTGGATTAATACTATATGCTTCTTCAAATTTATCTTTTGCCCTGTATATATCATTGGTTTTCAATAAAATTAATCCATATTTCAAAACAATTTCTGGATTTTTTCTGTCTAATTCATAGGCGGTTCTGATATATCGTTGAGCTTTTAATTCATCATTAAACTCGTTTAAGTAGCATAAAGCAAGATTTACATATATATTAGCATTGCTTTTATCGTATTCTGCCGATTTTAACCAGTATTTAGCTGCATTTTTCGGATCTTTTAGGGAATAATATGCTGCTGCTATATCAAAATATACTTGTTTTAAAGATGCATCTAAGGATATGGCTTTTTTAAAAGAGTCTATAGCATTTTTATATAATTGTTCTTTTAAGTATATTTTACCTAAATTATAATAAGGACTTGCAAATTCGGGGTTAATTGCCAGAGTTTTTTCAATTTCATTTTTTGCTTCTTCAAAGTTGCCGTTTTTTAAATAGGAATATGAAAGTGCGTTGTGTGAAATGAATTCATCATCTTTAATTTCTATAGATTTTTTAAATTTTTCGATTGATTCATCCCACATTTCATAAGATTGGAGTGCTGTGCCCCAAGAATTATAGTATTTCCAATCGTTCGAACAAAATTGTTCATATTTTTTGAAAGCTTCAAGGCAATTTTCTTTTTCATTTAAATTTAGATAACTTTCAACAATTAAAAGATAGTTTTCTGTTTTTTTTGGATTTAAACTTATGCATTTTTTACAAAAAGACACACAATCGTTGTAATTTTTGAGTTTTAAGGATGATAATCCGCATAAATACAGGGCTTCTGTATGAAAAGGTTCTTGAGATAATATTTTTAAAAATTTTGAAAACGCGCTTTTATATTCTTCTTCTTGAAGTAAAATTATCCCCCACATTAAAAGTGGTTGTACATTCATGGGATCTATTATGTATGCTTTTTTAAATAATGATTTTGCGATTTCTTTTTGATTATTTTTAATTGAAAAAATGCCATAATTATAATATGTTATTGGATTTGTTCTATCTAATTTTAAGGATTTTTCAAAAGCTGATTTTGCAAGATTTTTATCATTGATTTCCGCATAAATTCCGGCTAAATAGCCCCATGCACGTGCGTTATTTTTATCAAGTCTTACTGCTTTTCTAAAATTTTTTAAAGCTTCGTCATAATTATTATTTTGCGCATACGCTACTCCCAAATTTAAATACACCTCAGGATTTGATTTGTTCATAAGAATGCTTTGTTTGAGTTTTTCAATGCCCTTTTCTTTGTTTCCTGAATTAATTAAATGCAAGCCCCAGTTAATATAGGCATAAGAAGGTATGGCGGGTTCCTTTGAAATAATTTTATATTGATTAATTTGCCTGTTAAAATTTTCAACAGCCAAGAATAAACTATGAAAATACCTATATAATTTTATTAAAAACATTTTATTTTAAATTTACCAAAGTATCCGCAATTTCTCTTATTGCTCCATTTCCGCCATAATTTTCCGTTATTTGCAATTTTTCCACTTTAAATTGCAATATAGGGTTTAAATTTTTAGGAGCTATTTTGTAATCAACTAAATCAAATGCAGGTATATCATTTATATCATCGCCAATATATAAAACATCGCTTGAGTTTAGATTATATCTTTGCATAATATCTTTTAAAACTATGCCTTTTTGTCTTATTCCGCCATGGATTTCAGTTATTGAAAATTTTTCTTTAAAGTAATTTAGAATATTGCTTTTTTCACCTGATATTATACCAAAATTAATCCCTGCTTTAAGTATTAAAGAAACTCCCATTATATCTTTGAAATTTAATTTTTTTTGGATGTCGTTATTTTCTGATAAGTATAGTGAGCCGTCTGTAAATACTCCGTCAAAATCACTTACTATAAATTTTATATTGTTTGATAATTTTAATGTCATTAGATTCTCCTGAGTTTCTTTTTGATAGGCAGTTCTGATTCGTAGACTTTTTTTATTCCATCCCCCATAAAATCTTTTATGTTTCTTATGTCTCTTGTGAGCTTCCTTAACCCCTCAGGTTCCAAGCTTGCAGCTTGATCTGTTCCCCACATTGTTCTATCCAGAGTTATGTGTCTTTCAACTGCACATGCTCCTAATACAACAGCAATAGTCGAGGGAACAATTCCTTTTTCATGACCTGAATATCCTATGGGACAAGCATATTTTTCTTTTAGGTATGGAATAACTTTTAAGTTAATTTCATTATTTTGAGTCGGATATGTTGAAGTGCAGTGAAATATAACCAGATTATCCATGCCGAGTATATTTACGGCGGTATCTATTTCTTTCATTGTTGACATGCCGGTTGAAATAAAAATAGGTTTGTTTGTTTTTTTGATGCGTTCTAATAAATTTATATTGGTAATGCAAGCTGATGGAATTTTGTGCGCACATACATTAAATTCCTCAAGAAAATCAACACTTTCCGTGTCCCATGCTGATGCAAACCAGTAAATACCTAGTTCTTTGCAGTATTTGTCTATTTCTTTATATTCTTTATATCCGAATTCCAAACCGCGTTTTAAATCTCCGTTTGTTTCGCCAAAAACACTTTGTCTTGGCATTAAAAGTTCTTCTTTTGTATATACTTTTTCTATTGTTCTTTTTTGAAATTTTACCGCATCACATCCAAAAAGGTGCGCAATGTTGATTAATTTTTTTGCTGTAGTTAATGAACCGTTATGATTTATGCCAATTTCGGCTATTATGAACGTTGGTTCATTATATCCTATTTTTTTATCCTTAATTTTAACTGTTTTCATTTGTTTTTTCCAAACTTTCAATATAAAATTTTTTATCTAAATTTTTTAAAAATGTAATATTATTTTGTGTAGCACCAATTAGCATATATTCATCGTTAATTTTTATAATATGTATATTTTTACCTTGTCCTAATGATGTTGTAGAAAGAATTATAGGTTTATTTGTTTCATCGTCTTTCGTATGTATTTTTATTTTTGTTAATTTTTGATATACATATCCAGTTATGTATATTAGAAAAATAACCAAAAATAACCCAACTAATAATGTGAAATAGTTTGGTTCGTAGTTATTGTGATTCAGTGCGCTTTTGAGTTCTTCATTTTCTAAATTTAAATCATCTGCAAAACAGTATGAATACAATAAGATATTAAAAAGAAAAAAAAGCTTTTTTTTCAAATTATCCTCCAAAATTTGACGATATTGTTTCAGAAACAAATGGTAGGTATGGTTTTTTGCCAAGCAAAGATAAAATTGATAAATAAAAAACTAAAATTGTTACAAATAAGCCGGAAATTGTAAATGTAAAATATATAGGTGTTTGATTAAAAACTACATCTAACCATCTTACAAAATTGCCGATTATAGGAATTATACTTACTATGTTAACAGCTATACTATATATAAGTGAACCCATAGCTAGAACCACTGATATAAAAATTGCTTGATACAAATTAAAGACTAAAAAAGAGCTCATATTTTTTTTTGTAAGATTAGCAAACACAATCCAGATTATACTGAAAATACCGAACGTAAAATATGCAAGAATCGAAACAATTCTGTCTGAAAATTTTGGATTCATTTTATACCTTTCATTTTAGCATTTGTATAACTGTTAGCCATTTCTATATAAATTAGTTTTATTTCGTTATCTTTAGGAGCTTGTTTCATAGCCTTTTTATAATATTTAGCAGCTTGGATATAATCGTCAAGCATAACATAAGTGTTTGCTATAAAAGTTGAGATTTTGGGGTCTTTTGTTAATATTTTAGAAGCAGTTTTGTATATTATGAGTGCTTCTTCATATCTTTTTTCGTCAACTAGAATATTTGCAAGTAATATATATGCATTTGCTTTTTCGGGCTCAATTTCAATGGCATGTTTTAATAATTCTATTGCATCTTGAGCTTTGTTATTATCGCAATACGTTATAGCTTTGCAAACCCATGCTGAATAATATGCAGGATTTATTTCAATAGCCTTATCATATAATTCTTTAGCTTTATTAAAATTTTTAACAGCAGCATAGGTATTTGCTAAACACAAGATTGCTTTTTCGTCATTGGGGTTTATTTCGCTTGCTTTTTCATAATAAGTTAAGGCGTCAATATTGTTACCTTTTTTTTGTTCTATGTTTGCGAGATTGATATAGTACTCGTTATTTAATGGCTCAATTTCAATAGCTTTTGAATAATATTTGCTTGCAGTATCCAAATTGTCAATATCTTGATATAAATATCCTAAAGCATTGTAAATCTCTGCTTTTTGCGGATTTATTTTTAATGCTTTTTCATAATTGGATAAAGATAATTCAAAGTTATCTATTTCTGCATATATATTTCCGAGATTATAATAAGACGCATAATTATTTGGCTCTATTGAAATTGCTTTGTTATAGCATTCAATTGCTTCAAGATATGATTTTTTATAAAAATATATACTTCCTAAATTAATTAGAGATTGAAAGTCGCAAGGTGCAATTTTCAAAATTTCTTTGTAAACTTGCATTGCATTATTCAAGTCATTACTGCCGATATAGTAATTGGAGAGGTTTTTGTAATTTTCTATGTCGGTTGGATTTTGTTTTATTTTTTCTTTCAATTCAGAAATTATATTTTCTCTAAACAAATTATTCCCCACTTAATTTTTAAAGACTTTGGTATTTTCAAAAATAAATCTGCTTTGTGCTAAAGCCATGTTTTTTAGCGAGCAAATCCCATTTTCATTATAAACAATAACTCCTATTGATTTCAATCTGTTTGCTACCAATTCGTTTAATTCATCTGATTTTATAAATAATGCGCAATTTTCATCACAAACATCATTTTTAAAAGGACAATTTTTCATACGATTATTATACACTAAAATTTTTATTTGTTATAATTTATTTATGAAAAACATTTTAATTATAATAGATGAAGTTGAATTTAAATATTTTGAATTTAATAAATTAGTTACCAATTTTTGGCTTATTTGGGAATTTTTAAATAGAGGCTATAATGTTTTTGTGTGTACTAAAAATAAATTATTTTTGCAATTAAATGTTCCATTTTGTATTTGTTCGGAAAGTCATGTTGAAAATGAGAATATAATAAAAGATGAAATCTATATTAAAAGAAATTTAAATGAATTTGATATAATATTTTTCAGACCTGATCCTCCCGTGGATGTTGATTATATTAATGCGACCTATATTTTATCTTATGTTGAAAATAAAAATACCGTAATAATGAATTCTCCTTATGCAATTAGGGAGAAAAATGAAAAACTATACATAAATGAATTTAAAGGAATAGTTCCGGATAATATAGTTACTTCTGATGAAAAAATAATTAAAGAATTTTTATTTGAAAAGAAAGAAATTGTAATAAAACCATTAAACAGGTGTTTTGGCTCTGGTGTATTTTATTTAAATAAAGACGATAAAAACATTAATACTATTATAAAAACTGCAACGAATGAAAGCAAAACCATGGTCATGGTTCAAGAATATCTTTCTCAAATAAAAAATGGAGATAAAAGACTTATATATATTTGTGGCGAAATTTTTGATTATTGTGTCTTGAAAGTTGCTTCAAACAATGATTTTAAGTTTAGTGAACATAATAAAGATACTTTAAAATTTGCTCAATTAAGTTCAAAAGAAAAATTGATCGAAGATTATGTAAAACAAAAGTTTGAACGTGATGGTGTTTATATGGCAGGATTAGATGTTATAGATGGGAAAATAATAGAAATCAATATAACAAGTCCATGCTTTTTTATAAACGAAATAAATAATATTTTTGATATTAAATTCGAAAAGTTAATTGTAAATAAAATAGAGCGGTACATTAATTCAAAGAAATCAATAATTTTAAATGTATGAGAAATTTGTAACAAAAAATGAAGTTATAGCAATTTTAATTATTTAGTGGTTTTATATAGGTACTATGAGACTAGAATTTAAACATTCGCAAATAAAAAAGCAGACAACAGAAAAACTCACACATAACGTGTACGGATTTGATGAGAATAATAAAGACAAGGTTTATATAAATGACAGACCCGCTCAGGCAGTAAGCTTCGGCGGGTCTGCGGTTTTAGGAACTAAAAAATTAGCTGGAAGATTTGCGTCTAATTTGCGTAATGTAAAAATTGGAGAGACAATTTCAAAAGGACTTAATAAAACAGGTGATGCTTTTATGCAAAGTGGTCCTATAAATAAATTAATCGATTTTGTTTATGATAATGAAACTGCATACAATGCCATATATTCTTTGCTTATTGCAGGTATTTTAAAACCTTTATTGGTTTTGAAAACAAAGGATGCTGATGAAAAAGATAAACAACTTATTGCAGTTAAGAATTTTTTATCGGCTTTTCTGGGTAGTTTTTTGAGTTTTACAATTAGCGGTAAAATAATTAATAAGGCTGTTGATATAACAAAAAATAATAGAAAGCTAATTAAAGTTACTGATGATTTAAAAATAAAAGTAGTAGAAAAAGATAGTTCTGCTGCACTTGATCTTGCTGAAGATGTATTAATAAAACAACATAATGTATTCAAAGATAAACTAGGGTTAGCTAAAAAAGCATATAGCGAGAATACAGGTATTAGAAAAGTTTTAAGGTTTTTTGGTGCTTTATTTAAAAAAACGGAAGAATTTAAACCTGGTAGTGATGAAATAGCAAAAAAAGCAGAGGAGCTTGTAGAAACTTGCAAAAGACATGTTAATATTTTTGAAAAAAATCCAAATCTTTTAAAAAAATTAAAAGATGAATTCAAAGCTGCAAATTATAAAGATACAATAAGCAACGCTTATGATGCTCTTTGGAAGAATATTGCTGGAACGCCGATTACAATATTTAAAGCAAAAATTTCAAGTTTACTTTTGCCTGGCATTGTTGCTTTTATTTTTGCTAAGAAAAATTTTGAAGCACAACAAAATAAAGAAAAAGAAGCAAAAGCAAAAATTGGTTCAACTCTCGAAGCTTCGGAAAATTTTAAAAATACAAAAAAAATGTTTGAACAGTACATGAATAACAGTTCAAAAAATTTGTCATTTAAAGGCTCAAGTGCTAGTTTAGTAATTGATAAAATTGCAGGAGTAATAGAACAAGCTTCGATGTCTAGGTTTGGTGAAAAATGTGTCGAAAGTCTTGCTAAACTTCCAAAACCTAGCGCGAGAATGGGTGATTTTGAATCTTTTTGTTTAACATTATTTTGGTGCGTAAATACTAATCATTCTAAAAAAATTGAACCCGATCAAAAGCTTGGCTTAAATGTTCAATCTGTACTTGTTTCTGTTGCTTCAAGTTTAGCTTCTTTTATATTGGATACTTCATTAGATGGCTTAATTGAAAAAGGAAAAAATAGGTATTCCGGTTTAATTCAAAATAATATTATGAATCTTGCAGATGAAATAAAAAAAGGAAAGCAAGTCACAGACTTGTCTGCAGAAATTATGAATGCTTGTAGAAAACTTAATAATCCTAAGGGAATTGCAAAAGCTATACTTAAAAGGAAAGATTTTGACATAAATAATGTAAAACAAGTTGAAGAAGTTGCAAATGAAGTTGCAAGAAAATATGCAAATAAATTAAAGAAATTTAAATCATTAACCATATTTACTCTTGTTGTTCGTTTTCTTGTCCCCGTTTTAATGGTAAAACCGGCAGGTAAGTTAAAGTTGAAAATTAAAAAAATGCAGCAAGAAAGACAGAAAAATTTAATGAATATCAGTAAGGGCAATTTAAAAGAAAAAATTGACGAAAAAAATAATGTTAGTAAAATTAAAGAAAAAGATGACGACTAATTTTGTTTTTGTTAACTAATAATTTGTGTTTTTAATCTTTGTATTTTGTTTATTTTTTAAATTAATTTTTTATATATTGCATAAGTTGATATTATTATTTAAAGCCCTGAAATCATAATTAGATTTCAGGGCTTTAGTTTTATCTGTATTTGATTTTATTTATTCTTCTTCGTCTTCTTTTGTTTTGCTGTTGTCATCTTGACCTAGATCAACTTTCGCTGCAGCTGACATTATATTTGATGTCTGATCAACCGTATTATCAGAAACTTTTGAAGTTTTTGAAATTTCTACCTGTTCCCTTGGAAGTTTAATCTGATTGATCATAGAATCTATATTTGTATCATCAGGTGTAACAACTGGAGGTTCTGGACATTCTTCTTCTTTAATTGGTTTATCGTAAACTAAGATAAAGTCTTCATCAGTGTCACCGAAGTTAATAGTGTGTTTTTCATATACATCTATTGTGCCATCCGGTGTATCAAGTTTGCCTTCAACATAGCTGCCTGTGTAATCAAAGTCAGTTGGATCTTTTGTAAAGTCGTTATCTTGGTTGAATCCCATATAATCTCTAACTTCAATATAGCCTTTTGAAGGTGTACCTGCAGGAAGTCCAGCCATTTGTTCTTGAGTTAAGTCAACATCAGACGCATACATTTTATCATTGGCATCAGTGAATAATTTATCTGTAATAATTTTAGATACTGAAAGCTTATCATCAACTGCATTTACATGTACTTCTGGACCTTCATATTTTTCACTTTTTTCATCCCATTTTTGAGTACCTGATAGATAGTATCCGGGTCTGAAGTTTCCACCTGTTGGATCTTTGTCTAATTTTTCTACATTTTGTGCAGTAAATTCAATACCTGCATCTTTATTATCTGCATTTTTCAAATCTACCACGATACTTCCATTTGTTGGATCATTTGCATCTTTTACTGTTTCTGTTGTTATTTTTAATTTTGTTTTATTAACATCAAGAACAGTTTTGCCATTGCCACTTCTGTCAACTGAAACGCTTTGCGGGAATTTATGAGTTTTAGCTGCAACATCTTCTGCTGCTGTTCCTGTTACGTCATCTGTTGTGACATCCCCGTTAGCATATATTTCGGTAACGGTATCTTTTGCATTTGCTGTTGCTTGTTTGATTGTTAGGTTATTCATTATAACATCGCTACCTGATTCGATAAAGTTTTCAGGTGCTTCAAATGTTGAGTTCACAAATTGAATGTCGTCTTGAGTATAGAATTTGTTTGCGCCACCAGCAATATAGTCAACGTTTACTGACTTTAACGAATCTTCACTTGTGAATGTATTATCGCCTTTTGCGTTGAATGTTAGTCTGTCACCATATTCCAGTGTTGGCATAGTGGTTTTTTCGCCAGTAATATTGCCTCCTGTTGAAGTTATATACATATCTTCGCCAGATGCAATTTTAACTGAATTATCAATATTAATGTCAGATGCACCTTGTTTTCCAAAGGTAATAGATTCATAAGCTTTTAGGGTTACATCTTTATTTGCATTTATAACTGCATTATCTTTAACGTACATGCCACCCTGAGTTGCTTCTGCCAAGATATTGTTGTCTGCTTTTAGTGTTGAATTATCTATTTTCACATCACCTTTTTTAGAAAGAAGATTTATATCATTATTAACATGAACGTTTGAACTGTTTGTTGCAACTACATCTCCTTCAGTAGATGTAACATTTAAATTGTTAGCATCTGCGGTATTTATGGTTAGTTTATAACCAATTGCATCTGCAGTTCCGTCATCTACCAATGTGCCATCTTCATTTCTATCAAGTTTTAAGCTATATGCAGCTCTTTTCATTGTTGCATTGTCTAGCGTGAAATTACCATTTGTTTCTAGTGTAATATCGCCACCAACTTTGCCATCAGATGTGACTGGGCTAAATGTTGAGTTATTTGCAACTGTCACATTGTTTAAGCCCGTAGTTCCATCATTGTAGAATTTTATTTCATCGTATACAAGTGAAGAATTGTCTATAAGCGTATTTGAACCTTGTATCGATAATTTATCGCCTGCAGCGATTAGAGTTTTGTTTTTTCCATTTTCGTCAATATCGCCTGAAATTATTATGTTACCTGCAAGTGAATTATCTGAGTATGCTGATAAAATATCGATGTTGCCATCTGCGTTTGCAATGGAGTTATTAACTCTTACTTCATCAGCAGCAGCAAGTTTTATATTTGTTATATCGTTTTTATCTTCAGTATTAGTAGTTCGGATTAATGAATCATTAACTTCAACTTTGTTTGTTGATTGAATGTAGGTATCTCCGTTGGCTATAATTTTGCTTCCGTCTACAGAGGCTTTTCCACCATAGGAGAATATTCTTACTGCCCCAGCATTGCTTCCATCAGGTTGATCTTTGGAACCTGCTGTATATATTAGTGAATCTTTAACTGTTACATCTTTATCCGCTGTTATATATACTTCGCCACCGTTTTGAGTTTCTGTTCCTATAGTAGTATTATCTTTGGTTACGCTAGTATTTACTGTTTCAAGACGTGAATTGTCTACCAATACATCTTGAGAACCTACTATCATAATATCGCCATTTTCTTTGTTGATAAGTTTTGTACCTTTAATTATGGAATTTGAAATTTTTATATCTGAGCCTGCTGCGTTTGATTTGTTTATAATATGTACATCGCCAGACCTGATAGCTGTTTCATCAGGCGCAAGACCTGAATTGTCTATATCAATTGTTCTTTGTACATCGCTTTCTGTGTCTTGTGCTACGTTAATATTATCTAAATATCCATTAGCCAGATAATCAAAGGTTACACCGTCTGCAGTGATAAGTCTAACATTTGAAAATGATTGTGCACCATTTGATGTAATATAGTTATGATTATTTCCCGTTCTGATTATAGAATCTTTATATTTTATATTATCAGAAACTATTGCAATGGATTTGTTTGGATTTGCATCATTTAAAGTTCCATCTTCGTTAAAGTGAGCAAATGTCGTTCCGTCCAGACTAATAAATGTGTCACCCTTTTTAAATGATAAACCTGCTTCTTCAAATGCTTTTGTATAGTTTGAATCAAAAGAAATTGATCCGTATACTCTATTTTCTCCATTTACTTCTGGAGTTGGAGATAACTTATTTAAAACTCCAGATTGATACGCTGCCATTTCTGTATCGCTCATTCCTTTTAAGTTTTTTGCACCTTTAAAGTCAAATGTTGAAACAGTGAATGAATTTAAGTCTACTGTTGAGCCTGCGCCAAACATAACACCTGCAGGGTTAATAAGAATAACTTTACCTGTTGCGGCAAATGAGTCACAAGCACCTCCATTTATACAAGAATTTGTTAAACTTCCTTGTATATCAGAGACTCTACCGCCGAGAACACGGTTGATAATTGTTTGAGATAGGCCTGAAAAACCAAAATTAACTTGTTCACCTTTGCCAACAGAAAAATCATTCCAATCAACTTGTCCGACGGCACCATGTTGGCCGCCAGTTATATTTACATCTAGTCTATTATCTGAGGTGCCGAAGCCAATATTTCCAGTATTGTTAATAACATCGCTAACTGATGCAGCATAAGCTGTTGCGCCTGTTATAGACAAAAATGCAAGCATTGCAGTAAATGCTGTAATCTTTTTCTTAAATTGACTCATTATGGGGTTTCCTTTCATAAAACAATCTTCTTTGTATCCATATGCCTATATAGTTATAAAAACCACATGGAAACAAAAATTTTTCAAATACAATACTCACTTTTACAAAAATTTACAATTTTTTGTTGCTTTCCATACTAACAAAAAAAATTAAATAAATCAAGAAATTATATAATAAATATATACTTTAGTATATATTAAATTAATAAAAATTAACAAAATAGCAAATTTTAAATATAATTATTTTTTTATAGTAAGATAAAAATCATCAATATAATTTATTGTTATGTATTTTGATTTGCCTTATGATATTATTGCACGTTTAGTAATTATTGTGCATGTTCCGTAGTTTAAGCGAAAAGGAATTTAAGAAAAGTGCTTAAGAAAGTAGATTATAGTTTAAAAGTTAAATTACTTGTATTGTTTAGTGTATTATTTATTTCTTCCCCAAATGTAATTGCCGGTCCGGAAGCTGGCTCAAATCTTATTCCAAATGGTATTGGAAATTTTGATGCAGGTGTTATTGATCAGACAAATTTACGTCAAATAAAAGATTATGAACAAAGGGTCAGAGATGACAGAGAAGAAGAACACTACGAAGAAAAAATTGAAATGAATAAGGAAATGAAGGATAAAATGCAGGATCTTCCGAATAAGGAAGTAAGCTTTACTCTTAATTCCATTCATATAACCGGAAACACTGAATACACGGAAGAACAGCTAATGAATCTTGTGTGTCAGAAAATAGGCGATGTTGTTACAATTAATGATCTTATAGGTATGGCAAATGCGATTACCGAATATTATCAAAAGAATGGTTATATTTCAACAACTGCTTATTTGCCTCCTCAAAAAGTTGAGGATGGTAATGTTGAAATAGTTGTTCTAGAAGGCAAATATGGAAATATTACTATTGAAGGCAATAAGTGGGCAAGAAAAAAATATTTGAGTGCTACTTTTTTGAAAGATAAAAATATTCAAGAGGATAAAGTTTTAAATGTTGCAGATATTCAAGAGTCTTTGCGTGAATTAAACGCTACTGATTATATAAAAGGTGCGGTTGCGCTTCAGGATAATGAAGATTCAGAACAATACACTGATTTAACATTGAATGTAAAAGATAGGTTTCCTATTGATTTTGATTTTCGTTTTGATAACCAAGGTAGATCTTCGGTTGGTTTAAATCGTTTTGTTATATTTGCTGGTATGAGCAATTTAACTGGTTTTGGTGATCAAATTTTATCTACAACCTCTTTGGCAAGGAGTTCTATCGGGCAAGGTGTTTTTTATTCTGTTCCTATTGGAAGACACGAAACTAAGTTGAATCTTGGTTATTCTTATTCAGGTACAAAATTAGATAAAGGTATTTTAAAAGATCTTGATGTAAAAGGTAAATCACACAGTTTCTATGTTGATTTGTCACGTAGATTGGTTAAGACAGAAAATTATAAGTTATATGGCGATATTGCCTTTGACATGAGAAATACCAACACTACTTTGTTAGGTTATGATTTATATGGATATAGAACAAGGGCAATAAAACTTAATTTAACAAATGTTAAAGATGATTTTTATGGTAAATGGTTTGGCAACATCGGTATAGCAAAAGGTATAGACATTTTTGGTGCATCCAATGATTCTTACGGTGTATATTCAAGAGAAACCCCAACAAATAAAATGGTAAAAATACAGGCTTCTGTTGCAAGATTGCAAGTGTTACCATGGAGAATGATGGGTATATTTACTGCTAATGGTCAGTGGGTAAATAGAAATGTTTGGTACTCAGACAAAATGCAAATTGGTGGTATTTCTTCTGTTAGAGGTTTTGAGGAAGGTTATTTCTTAAGAGACTATGGTGTAACTGCTTCTGCAGAATTAAGAGCGCCTGTTCCTTTCTTAAATCATTTGCCAGAGAAGCTTAGATTTATTGACGATTCTATAAGACTTGCTGCTTTTTGCGATTTAGGTTGGTTTGGAGATTATGGTTATGGAATGCCGAGTTCAAGTTTTGTAATGAGCGTTGGTGGCGGTCTTGTCTTGAAGATGACAAGATATTTGTCAGGAAATGTTTATTTTGGTGTTCCTATTGTTAATAAACCTGATGATGCATCAAGCTTCAGAGTTCACTTTATGATTACATCCAATATTTTATAATAATGATTTATTACGATGTTAGAGGTGACGCATTCAATAGTGCGTCACCTCTAATGATATTGAATGTATTTATTTTCATCTAATATATTTCAATTTATTAAATCACGTTTGATTTATATAAAAAGAATCGATAAAATCTTTTATATAATTTTGTTTTATTGTTGATATGCTTGAAATAAGGGCAAATATAATGCTAATCCTAAGAAACCGACCAATACACCAATAAATACCATAAGCAGAGGTTCAATTAGTTTTGTAAAAGCATCGATAACTGCATCTAGCTTTTTATCAATAAAACTTACACAATGGTACAAAGAATCACCTAATCTACCTGACTGTTCGCCTGTTGCAATCATAAAAGTCATCATGGTTGGAACTTCATTTACACTTTTTAGGGCTACAGATAAGTGTGTACCTTGTTGAACTTTTGATGCTACTTGCATTATAGCTGTTTTCAATACAAAATTATCCATTGTAAGATTTGCTAAAAATAAGCAGTCAACAATCGGAATACCTGCTTCATATGAAACTTGTAATACTGCAATAAAATTTGAAAAATTTGAAAACTTCATTAATTCTGACATCATTGGTAGATGTAACACAAACTTGTCAATCATTTTTCTTATTGTTGGATTTTGATATGCTTGATTTAATCCTATAAATAAACCTACAGTACCGATAACAAATACAAACCAGTATTTTTTCATAAATACGCCCATGTTCATACAGGCTTTTGTAATCCAAGGAAGAGGTTTTCCGAGGTTATTAAACATTTCATCGAAAGCTGGGAATACAAACACAAGCATTATAATTACTGCAACAATAGCAAGTAATACTACAATAGCAGGATAAATTAGTGCTCCGATAACTTTTCCTTTTACCGAATCTTGTTTTTTTAGCAATTCCAACATTCGAACTAATGTTTTGTCGAGCTCACCTGAGTCTTCTCCTGCTTTTACAAGTCCTATGTACACTCGCCCAAATATATTTCTATATTTTTCAAGAGTTTCACCGAGTGTTGAACCTCCTATTATTTGTTTTCTGAATTCATGTGTTATTTTTCTTATTCTTTGAGAATCTGAATTTTGTTCAATAAATAAAAGTGCTTCAATTATTGGAATACCTGTTGAAGTTAAAATTTCAAGTGTAGACGTAAAATCAATTTTTTCTTTTAAACTAAGAGCGCTTATTTTTGCAACTTTGCCCTTTGCTTTTTTTTGTTCAGTAGTTTCTGCATCAGTAAAAGATGTAGGAATAAGGCTCATTTGGCGAACTTTTCTGCGTGCATCTGCAACATCTAGAGCTTCGACTCGTCCGGAAACAATGGTTTTATTGTTTTTTATCGCTGTATATAAAAAGACTGCCATTATTGTTCGCCTGCCAATCCAAGGATTCTTACCTGTTCTGCTATTGAAGTACTACCTTCTAGAATATGTCTTAAACAAGACATTTTAAGAGTTTTCATACCTTGTTTTATTGCATAATCCTCAATTTCAACGTCATGCGCACGTTGAGCTATCATTTTTCTTATTTCATTGTTTACCACTAAAATTTCCATAACTGCAAGTCTGCCAAGATAGCCCGAATTTTTGCAATTTGGACATCCATGTGGTTTATAAATTTTTGTTTGAGTTAATTTTTGTATTTCGATAGGGTCGGTTAAAATTTGTTTTGCTTCTTCATAGCTTGGATAATATTCTTCTTTGCAATTTGGACAAAGTTTTTTTACCAATCTTTGTGCAATAATTCCCGATATTGTTGATGAAATGAGGTAGTCTTTTGCTCCCATTTCAATTAATCTTGTAATTGTTGCAGCGGCTGAATTTGTGTGTACGGTTGAAAGTACAAGGTGACCAGTTAATGACGCTGATATGGCTACTTCAAGTGTTTCATAGTCACGAATTTCACCTATTAATATTGTATCGGGGTCTTGTCTTAAAATTGCACGTAAAGAGTTTGCAAACGTAATTCCTGCCTTTGTATTTATGGAAGATTGGTTTATACCTTCAAGCTTAATTTCAACAGGATCTTCAATGGTTGTTATGTTTACGGAGTCTGAATTCATGTATCTTAAAAGTGCATATAGGGTTGTCGTTTTACCTGATCCTGTTGGGCCAGATGTTAGAACAATTCCATTTGGAGAGGATACCAAATATCTGATTTTTTTTATGTCGTCTTCTGATGCACCTACAATTTCAATTTTATCCGCTTTAGCTTCTTTTGAATCCATTTGTGGGGCAAGAACACGAATTACCATTTTTTCTTTTCCGGCCACAGGCAGAGTGTTCACACGAAAATCTTGCGCTTTATTTTTGTATTTGAGCGTGAAGGAGCCATCTTGTGCACGTCTGTGTTCTGCAATATTCATTCTGGATAGTACTTTAAACCTTGAAATAATTGCACTATCAACTTTTGCAGGAATTTTGAGGGCTTCTTGTAAGGAGCCGTCAACTCTTAAACGCACCCTATATCCAACAGTCAACGGTTCTATATGGATATCTGATGCACGTCTGTCTATTGCCATTGTTATAATTTTATTTGCAAGTTGTGATACTGCACTGTCTGAATCTTGTATTTCTTGTTCAACTTGTTCCCAAAGACCAGATGAATTTGATTCAATTTTGTCGTCTTCGTTGATTTGTTGTAACAGTTCATCGGCATCTGATTTATCGACATTATAGTATGTGTTTATAAAGTTTTCAAATTCAACATGTGTAACAAGCATGACAGTTGGTTTTAAGCCTGTTTGATAAACTATTTCATTTATAACTTTTGTATCATTTGGGTTTACCATACCAACGACAAGGGATTTATCTGTCATACTCAAAGGAATTACTTTGTTTATTTTAACAAAATCTTCGGGTAATATGGATATCGCTGTAGGTAAAGCTTTTAGTTGTTCTGCTGTTGCATATTTTAGACCCATTTGAGCGCCAAGCGCTTCTTTTAAGTCTTTTATGGTAACAAAGCCCATTTTTACAAGCACTGACCCAAGTGGTATTCCTTGTGCCTTACCTTCCGCTAGAGCAATCTCAAGCTGCTCTTTTGTTATAAGATTTTCTTCAAGTAGAATTTCACCTAATTTTTTGGTTTGAGGAGCTTTAACTTTTGTTATGTCTGCTTTTGCAATTCCGTCACCGTCGTCAATATTTAATTTTTTTTGTGGCAAGTTGTTATTTTCGTCAATTTCTTCAATTTCGTCTGAATCATCGAAATATAGGTCTTCATCTTTTGTTTCGGAATTATTTAAATCTTCATCACTATCTTCGTCAATGATTAAGTCATCTTCTGAATCATCTATGGTAAGTTCGTCATCGCCATCATTTATATCTTCAAAGTCTTCAGGATCAAATTCAAGTGAATCATCCTGATGTTTTATAGGATTTTTAATTGAAACACCATATTTTGCCGAAAATTGTTTTAAAAAAGCATCAAATAGCTGTTCAAAATTGTCTTGGGTTAAATATATAAATTCAATTTTATTTTTTATAATCTTATTTACGTATTGCAGAATTTTATCTTTGTTTGAATTTGAATATATTGCTATAAAAAAAACATCGTTTTGCATATTAACAGGGACGAAAGACAATTCTTCCGCTACTGATAATTCAAATTTGTCTGCAAGGTCAAAGTTTATCTTGCTGATTAATTTTGTAATTATATTATTATCCATTTTTTCTTTTCTTATAAATCGTATATTTTTTCATCTGAAAAATCTTGCCCATCTTTAACAATGTGCGGAGTTACCATTATAACAAGTTCTTCTCTGGTTTTAGTTGTTGAATTAGCTCTAAAGAATGCACCTATAAACGGTAAGTCAGATAGTATAGGCATTTTTTTAACTGTCTGGGTTTCGTTTTCCTTGATTAAACCAGCTAAAACAAGTGTTTCACCATCTTTAATTCTAATATTTTTTAGTTCTAAATCCCGTCTTTGCAGCAATGTTGCGGCAAGCTCTTGCTGTCCTGTTTCACTTGTTGAGAAAACTTGACTTTTTATTGTTGCAAATTCTGGTGATATATTCATAGAGACATATCCGTCAGGTGATATAAAAGGTACAATTTCAATTAACAAACCTTCATCTGAACCAATATCATATGTTCTTTGAGTAGCACTTGTAACCGTGTCTGAACCTTGCAAAATTTGGCTTGTAACAGATTTTACGTAGTCAGAAGTCATATCTATTGTTGCTTTTTTGCCATTTGTAACCATAATTTTTGGATTTGTAAGAACTCTTCCGTTGCCGTTTTCAACTAAATATTTTAATTGATAGGTTAGTGCTGAATTATTTGACTTGGTTACGTATGATACAGCTTCTGTTTTTGTTGTATTGCCATCTTTATCAGTAACTTCGGTTGTAGTTTTTGTTGGATAAGTATCCCCCCATATAAAGAATGGAGAAACCGAACTTGTAGTTAAACCATCAGATGGGGTGAAATTAAGTGAAATAAACGGCGTCCATAAGTTCCAAGTATTTGAAAATTCTTTTGAGCCGGTTTCATTAAGTTCAATTACTGAAAGCTCAACATAGGCCATCAACTGTTTTTTGTCATGTTCTTTTATAAATTCTTTTATAATTTCTATTTGTTCAACTGATCCTCCAAAGGCTGAAATTCTACCGAGCTCTGGAAAATACGTAATTGTTAGAGGACTACTTTTAAATGCTGCTAATCCTTCTTCCTCACTCTTTGTGTCTGTTGATTCATCTCTGCAGGCAACTGTTCCACCACCCAAAATAACTTCTTCTGAATCAGTTGAAGCAGACGACCCAGGTGAGCTGGTTGAATTTTTGTTGTAGAATAAAGAATTGCATATCAATGTTGCCATTTCTTTTGGTGTAGTATGGTTAACTTTAAAATTATTAACCATAGGTTTTGTATCTAGTACAGGTAAGACTCTTTTTACTGCTGTTACATCTGCATTACTTCCAAAGACAACGATTTGGTTTGTTCTTGGATTAGATGTTACAATCGGTTGGCTTGATAGTCCAAATATTTTAGATTTAAATAAATTAGAATTTAAAAACTCTGCTACGCTTTCTGCATTAACGTATTTTATCGGAATTACAGTCATACTTTTTCTTGTATATGCAAGCTCATCTGCTGCTTCCAATGTCATTACGGTTATTGTGTTTCCATCCATTGTATATGTTAATTGTGATGATTTAAAAATAACCATAAATGCATCATTTATATTTATGTTATTTAAGTCTAAAGTAATTTTACCTTCTACGGATTTATCAAAAACAATATTTAATTTTGCTTTGTCTGCTAACATCCTTAATGCTTGTTTTAAATCAGAATCTCTGAGTGATATATTAATTTTCGCATTCGATTTTGTAATAATAGGAGTGTTATCTAATTTAAGTGTAGTTTCAACACTTTTTGCATCTATAGAATTTAAGTTTAATATGCTACTGCTTTCTGAAACCTGATTATTGTACAAGTATTCACTTGAAATACTATCTAAGTAAGATACCTTACTATTATCATACCCCAAAACAGTCTGTGATAAGAGTGTTAAACTTAAAATAGTTAAACAAAATTTGTTTATATTACTTGCTTTGAAACTTTGCATTTTAATTTCTCCTAGATTGTAAAATTACTTTGAATTTATTATTACATCATCTTCTGAAACATACCTGCTTGTGGGAATTTCATTTCTTTTTTGTTGTAAATTTTCTTGTTCACTTGATACCGCATGATATTGTCTTCCTCCTCCTTGTTTTGGAGATAAATATTCGGCACTTCCGTAGAATGATGATGATATTTTAAATTCTTCTCCTATATTAGCTCTATATAAATTTTTTCCAAGTGCGATCGTAACCGAATTTCTGGCTATATCTACAACTCTATAATCATCTAATCTGTCACCTTTTTGAACAAAGTAGTCATTATTGTCAAAAGTGATTATTGCTGAAGGATTTGTTTCATCATACATTATGCCTGAAACTGCAATAGCTAACATTTTTACTGTTTTTTCATCCTTTAAACCATAACTTTCAGGTGGTTTTGGAAGTCCGGTTTTATCATATTCGATTACTGTTTCAGGTATTTCAACTGCAATATATTTTTGAAGAGGCATAAAGGGATTTGCTCTGCCTGTAGGTTTTATATCTATCACTTCTTTTTTTTCTTCAACTGCAGGTTTTTCATCCGGTTTTATTTCACCGACTTCATTTTCATTAACAACAGGGATGTTTGCACTCTCTTCACTTCTTTTAGCTATTTCTTCCGGTGTAATTTTATTCATTTCTTCGCTTACACTTTGAGGTGTTTGAAGTTCATTTTGATTTAAATTGTTTTCTTTTGTGTATTCAAGAATATAATAAACACCGGCTACAACGACTATTGCAAAAAGTATTGCAAGTAAGAAAATCATCAAACTCGGAGATTTTTTTTGTTCATTTTTTCTCGGAAGAACAATATCCTCGTCTTCATTCGGCATTTGTCCGTTTTCTTGCATTGTGGCATTTTTTAATTGACTATCTATGTCGAAATCAATATCCTGTGTTTCGTTTTGTTCATCTGTTGTTCCAAAGCTGTCAAATGCTTTTTGCTTTGGAGAAGGTGTCTCATTTAAAATTTGAGCAAGGTCCTCTTCGTTTATATCTTCATCAACATCTGAAACAAGTTCTAATTCATCTCCTAAATCAATGGTAGTTTCTTTGGGAGGTTCACTCTTAGTTTTAGGTGAATTTTTAACCGATATAATTTTTTCATCGGCATCACTTAAAACATCCTCCCAAGTTATGGTTCCATCTTCTGATATTTGTACATCAGCACTATTTTCTATAATATCTTTTTCATCCTCAAAAAACATTAATATTAAACTCTTTTTCCAATACTAATATTACCACATATATTTTTTACTATCTTAATTTTAAGTTTACTATGACTTTTTATTTTGTCAAAATGTAACTTTTTAGTAATAATCTTCATCAAACATTAATTCTATTCCCTCTGCTAAGATTGTATCTTTATTTTTAACCCCGTATTCTCTGAGTTTTTCATATATCCCCATGGAATCCATTATATTTGTTAATCTTTTTATTTGATGCAAGTTTTTGATATCTGTAACTGATGCTATACGCTTTAATTTGCCACATTTTATTTGATATGTACTTTTGTTAAGTTTTATAATTTCGAAATTAGAATCATCATTATTGGTTGAATTGAAATCTTCTTCTATATCGAGTTCAATTTCAATATCTTCTATTTGTTCCAGTTTTTTGCTGATATAATTTAAAAGTTCATTTATACCTTGTTTTGTGGCTGTTGAAACAGTGAAAATTTCATTCTTGGTTTTAGTTTTTTTTATAAATTCTTTTTTAATTTCTTGAGCATGTTCAAAATCAATCAAGTCCAATTTATTTAGAACAATAATTTGTTGTCTTTTTGTTAATTCAGAGTCAAATTTTTTTAATTCTTTATTTATTTTTTTATAATTTTCCAAACTGTTTTCTTCGGAAATATCAATTATATGCAATAAAAGTTTACATCTTTGAACATGCCTTAAAAATTCATGTCCAAGCCCATAACCTTTTGAGGCTCCTTCAATAAGTCCTGGTATGTCAGCAATAACAAAACCGTCTCCTTCTGTTTTTTTAACTACTCCAAGATTAGGTATCAGTGTTGTAAACGGATAGTCTGCTATTTTGGGTTTTGCTGCGCTAACAACACTTATTAAACTTGATTTTCCGGCATTTGGCATTCCTATAAGTCCGACGTCGGCTATTAGTTTAAGTTCTAGTTCAAGTTCTCTTTCTATTGAAGGTTCTCCGGGTTCGCAAAATTGAGGTGCTCTTTTTTGAGCAGTTGCAAAACGTGCGTTTCCTCTACCACCTCTTCCGCCCTTTGCTATTAATACGGTTTTATTATTTTTATTTAAATCAGCTATAAGTTTGTTTGTTTTTAAGTCTCTTACAATAACCCCTACGGGCATTTTTATGTATAAATCATCACCGTTTTTACCATGACAATTTTTGCTTTTTCCGTTTTCGCCTTTTTGCGCTCTAAAAACAGTTTTATGTGTAAAATCAAGTAGTGTTGACATGTTTGTTGTTGCAATAAAATATACACTGCCGCCTGCACCGCCGTCTCCGCCTGCGGGTCCGCCTTTGTCGACATATTTTTCTCTGCGCCAAGCGAGTGCACCATTTCCGCCTGCGCCTGATATAACCTTTATTTTAGCTTTATCTATAAAAGCTGCCAATTCAGCTTACCAGCCTTTCTTTCAAATTAATTATCTCATTTGCAATTTTTAGATTTTTAAATTCTATGTTTGAATTTTCAGGATGTTTAAATCTTTCAAGTACTGCATCAGATATTGATTTTAACATTAAAATATATGAATTTTTGTTAATTTCTTTTTTGTTTAATTTATTTTGTAAAATCATTAAGTATGGGTAACAATCAAGTGCAAAACAAGAATTAACTACTCCAATAGTGCTTTGCAGATTAATTTCATTGGTATTTTCAAAAACAATGGTTAAATAATAATTACCATAATTAAAAAATTCAAAAAGCTCGTTATTTTTTTCTTGAATTTTAATATTTTCAAAAAATATTACAAATTCACTGTATATATTAATGTCTTCAATTTCTTTATTTGGACATTTAATGGTTAAATAATCTTTAATAAAACATCCGAATAAGTTTAAATCATTGTTAAAATTTTGTTTTAGTTTTGTAATTATAACTTTATTTTCAAATTCTAAACTTAAATCAAAGTATTTAAAAAGTTTTTCTATTTGTGCTGTATAATCCATAATCAATATTTTACATTTTGCTATTTAAATATCAAAAATATTAATAAAACTTCATTATATGTGATGATTTAGTTTCTGTATCCTGTACCGGCTTTATATCCTGATATTGTGTATAAACTGGGTATTATCGGTTCTATCCATTTTAATCCTGATAATAGTGATACTGTTGCAATGTCATCTGCATGTAGTCCTAAATCCATTATTTCCGGTTTTCTTTCTTTTTTTGCTTTGTTTGGGTATATAAATGGCTGAATTACTTTTTGCGAAATTGTATTGGCGATTTTGGAGCCACCTATCACTCCTGTTAAGATAATTCCTGTTGTCATACCTATTGCTCTTGAAGATTTTGAGGTTATCTTCATTTTCTCTAGAATTGACAAAGCCAGACCTGCTCCTATGTTGCACATAAAAATATTAGCGAGATATTGATAAATTCCTTCATTGATTTTATCTGTTATTTTTTCTTTATTACATTCTTTTGTTGTTTTATCGGCACAAATACCCCCTATTATCCCTCCTATTACAGGAACTAACCCATAAATTGAAAGATAACCGATTTCAGAAAAAATATCTTTTGCTTGGATATTTTCTGGGTCAGGTATTAATTCATTAAAAAGTTTTTCTCCATCATTATTATTGGATAAATTCTTAACAAGTTTTTTTATTTCACCAAGAGTTAAAATTTCATTTTTTGCTTTAATAAGCAGATTTTTTGCTGATTCTTCGAGATTATTATTTTTAAGAAAATCATTAATTAATTTTTCATTTTTATTGCGAATTTCATCAAGCGTTTCAATTGGTGTTCTTTTTGTTATTTTAGATGCAATTTTAGGAGCTAAAAGCGCGCTTGATATTGCAAAAGCTAAAATAATTGCTTTTTTAAATAAATCTTTTTTAAAATTTTTATCTTTATTATTTTTTTTAAAAACGTCAATAGCGTCATTTGCTAAAATAATACCTGCCCCGCAAGCCATTATTTTCGGCATTGATTTGTTTAATTTTGTTATTAATATCGGCTGATCGAGAAATTTCCCAAAGATTTTAAGATTGTTCATTGTTTTTTAGTTTACTTTCTTTGTATTTTTTCATTTTTTCAATTATTTCATCGTCAATAACATGCTCTATTTTGCAGGCGTTTTTTTCTGCTGTTTGTTTATCAATCATAAGAATTTCAACAAAAAAATCTGATAGAATTTGATGTTTTTTAACTGTTTTTTTGGCTTGTTCTATTCCTTTTTTTGTTATTTTTATACCTTTTCTTCCTTCGTAGATTATTAAATCCATATCAGCAAGTCGAATCAGTGCTTCTGATACGGATGGTCTTGAGATACTGAATGCTTTTGAAATATCAATTGCCTTTATTTCTTTTTTTTCAAGGATTGTATTGTGTATAAATTCTAGATAATCTTCAAGACTTGCACTTATCATTGTTAGGCACTCCTTACTTTTTATACATAGTAAGGTAAACCTAACAAAATGTCAATATGTATGATTAAATTTTGCATACAGGATTTTAATTCATTCTTGCTTTTAACATATGTTTTATATATGATAATTTTGTTATTAGATTACCTTTTCGGTTATTATTTCCAAATGGTATTTTAGCCAGCCCGAGCCAAGGGGTCAGGATTAAACCGAAAAAAGAAAGGATAAGAAACTATGGCAGTAGCTACTTTAGTAGAATTATTAGATGCAGGTGTACACTTTGGTCACCAAACACAAAAATGGAATCCAAAAATGAAACAATATATTTTTGGTGCAAAAAATGGTATCTACATTATTGATTTAAGAAAAACATCTGATTTATTAGATAAGGCTTATGATGTAGTTAGAAAATTTGCTTCACAAGGTAAAAATGTTTTATTTGTTGGTACTAAAAAACAAGCAGTCGATGTTGTTGCTCAAGAGGCTGTTCGTTGCGGAGGTTATTATATCAACCGTCGTTGGTTAGGTGGTATGATGACTAATTTTGAAACAATCAGAGGTAGAGTTAATAAACTAAGAGAACTTGAATCTTTCTTAGAATCAGGTGCTGCAAATAAATTACCAAAAAAAGAAGTTGCTCAATTAACAAGACAAGTTGCTAAATTATCAAAAACTTTAGGTGGTATTAAAGAAATGAAAGGCATGCCTGATATTTTAGTGGTAATTGATCAAAAGAAAGAATTAATTGCAATTAAAGAAGCTAACAAATTAGGTATTCCTGTTGTATGTTTAGCTGATACTAATGCTGATACTGATGGCATTGATTATATTATTCCTGGTAATGATGATGCTCTTCGTTCCATTAAATTAATTGCTTCAAAAATGGCTGACGCTGTTTTAGAAGGCAAAGAATTAAGAGCAAACAATGCAAAAACAACAGGTAAAATTGAAAAAGTAACTGCAGCAGATGCAAATGCTACTGAAGCGTAATTTAGATTAGAATTAGGAGAATAAACTATGGAAATAAAAGCATCAATGGTAAAAGAATTGAGAGATAAAACCGGCGCCGGTATGATGGATGCTAAAAAAGCTCTTGTTGAAACCGATGGTGATATGGATAAAGCAATTGAACTTTTAAGACAAAAAGGCATGGCTTCTGCTGATAAAAAAATGGGCAGAATTGCAGCAGAAGGTGTTGTGGCATCTGTTGTTGACGGAAAAATTGGCGCAATGGTTGAAGTAAATTGCGAAACTGATTTTGTCGCAAAGAATGATGATTTTAAAGACTTTGCAAACATGATGGCTAAGGCAGTTTTGGAATTAAATCCAACTTCTGTTGATGAATTGGTTAAAATGGACTGCCCTGTTTGCAAAAAACCAATAGAAGAAGTAATCAAAGAAAGAATCGCTAAAATTGGCGAAAAAATTACAATCAGAAGATTTGTCAGATATGATGCTGGTTGTTGTGTTAATACATATATTCATAATGGCAAAATAGGTGTTTTATTGGAAGCAAAATGTAATAATTGTGATGAAACTTTAACTAAAGATATTTGCTTGCATATTGCTTCAAATGCTCCCGAGTTTGTTTCAAGAGACGAAATTCCGGCTTCAGTTATTGCAGAAGAAAAACGTATTGAAATGGGCAAAGAAGATTTAGCAAATAAACCTGAACAAATCAGAGAAAAAATTGTTGAAGGTAGAGTTAACAAATTAATGTCTCAAAGATGTCTTTTGGAGCAACCATTTGTTAAAAATCCCGATTTAACAATTTCGCAATTAATTGATGGAAAGTGTGAAATTGTTAGATTTGAAAGATATGTTCTTGGTGAAGGTCTTGAAAAAAGACAAGACAATTTTGCGCAAGAAGTTATGAATCAAATAAAAGGTTAATGTCAATTTTAATACTAAATAATACTAAAACGCCATTTTTTAATGGCGTTTTTTGTGTATAATTTAGTTATGAAAATAGTTTTAGCAAGTGCTTCTCCACGGCGAAAAGAAATTTTATCTAATGCAGGCTATATTTTTGATGTTGTACCTTCTTTTTATGTTGAAAATATTTCTAATTTGGAATATTCAAAGGAACTTGTTGAAAATTGTGCACTGCAAAAGGCTTTGGATGTAAAAAATAGAGTTGATAGTGATTCATCTATTGTATCGGCAGATACAGTTGTTGTTTTGAATAATAAAATTCTGGGTAAACCTGATGGTTATGATGATGCATTCCAAATGCTAAAAATGTTATCAAATCGTACTCATTTTGTTGCAACCTCAATTTGTTTGATTAAGGGAGACGATGTTGTGGTTGAAACTGAAACAACTAATGTAACTTTTAGAAAATTGTCATCGGTTGATATAAAAAAATATATTGAAAATTGCAAACCTTTTGATAAAGCAGGAAGCTATGGTATTCAAGATAACAATTTTGATTTTGTTGTAAAAATTGAGGGTAATATTGATAATGTAGTTGGATTTTCTTTGTCGTTGTTTGAAAAAATTATGAATCAAAAAAGTTTTTAAAATAATTTATTTCTTTTTCAAGTGAATTTACACCGATTAAATTATAGACATGATAGTATTTTCCATTATTATTGAACATTAGATTGTATATTTGATGAAGTATGTCAATAGGTGTTTTATTATAATCAAATTCATGCATGGCAAGTTTTGAAACCCCGTTGTTTATGAGTTTAACTATGTCTTTATTAGAATGTGAAACATTTTGTTTTATTACATCTTTATTTCTGATAATTTCTTTTATGCATTTAAAATTGCTTACTGTATCGTCATCCGTTTCTTTTTCTTTTATTATGCAAGGCATGGGACAATTAAATATACAAGGTTGATTAATCATAACTTCAATTCTTGATATATCATCAATATATTCTGGATGTTCCGTTAGCGTTGTTATTGAATATTCAGGTCTGACTACAACAATATCATATTCTTTGAGTAATTTATTATAATAATTTGTTTCTTTTTCAACTGTCGGTTCTTCAATTTTATTTGGGCCTTGAAATCTAAAGTTTGATTTTATTACTGATGCAACTGTACACGCATCAGACTTTTTTTCTTTAATATAATCTCTTAATATATCAGAATAAACTATAAATCTTGCATCATTTTCAAGAGCTATATCTAAAAGAAAATTCGCATATTCATCCTTTAAATCCTCTTTTGTTAACTGAGTTGAAGTAAAAGTGAAAGTTGGGGTTGCGTTAATTTCTTTTGTGTATTCTATTATATTTTTTAATTTATTTTTAGGTATTTTTTCATAAGGTATATTTTTGTTGTGGTTTGACCATAAGTTATAAACATTTCCGCTTAAATTAATCTTGGGAATTTCAAACTTGAACTGTTGAAGAATAGCATTTATCGTACCCCATATAGGAATATTGTTTATAAAAATTGGTATCGACCATTCTGTATTTTTATATTTTAAAAGTTCTTTTGGCATACTGTCGTATCTCTGTAGTTATTTGTTATGTTTTGAAAATTTTGCATCGAAATTTCAAGTGTTTTATGAATGTGTGCAAATATTTGATAGCCATTTCCATCTTGGTTAAACATCAAATTACTCAATATGTGAATTAGAGAACATATTGGAGTGTCCGTTCCTCTCCCTTGGAGCTTAAGATTTTTTACTCCATTTTCGTATACAAGTTTTTCAACAATTTTTTGTGGGTGTGCTAAGGTGTTTTCAAGTAAAATATTTTTGGGAATATCTTTTCTTATGCATTGAAAACGCTCATTTATTTTTGGTTTTAATTTTAATTTTTCTAAAAACCTGTAGTGCTCTGGCATCATGGGACAATTATATATACAAGGTTGATTAATCATAACTTCAATTCTTGATATATCATCAATATATTCTGGATGTTCCGTTAGCGTTGTTATTGAATATTCAGGTCTGACTACAACAATATCATATTCTTTGAGTAATTTATTATAATAATTTGTTTCTTTTTCAACTGTCGGTTCTTCAATTTTATTTGGGCCTTGAAATCTAAAGTTTGATTTTATTACTGATGCAACTGTACACGCATCAGACTTTTTTTCTTTAATATAATCTCTTAATATATCAGAATAAACTATAAATCTTGCATCATTTTCAAGAGCTATATCTAAAAGAAAATTCGCATATTCATCCTTTAAATCCTCTTTTGTTAACTGAGTTGAAGTAAAAGTGAAAGTTGGGGTTGCGTTAATTTTTTTTAAATATTTAAAAGTGTTTATTAATGTTTCTTCATTAATATTTTTGTATATGGCAGGTGCTCTCCCTCCGGTCCAAATATTAGATGGCGAACCAAAAAGATTTACTTTTGGTATTGTTATATCAAAATTTTTAAGAGATCTATAAATCGCATCCCATATTGGTTCGTGTTGAAAAAGTAATGGTAATGACCATTCTACGCCATTGTATTTGTGTATATTTGTTGTCATGATTTATTCTCATATTATCTGTGTTTTCATAATTATAGTACCCATTTTATGCTATGACAAATTATTATTCAAATAACCAACAAGCAATTTTGCTGCTATCAACTGTTTTCAAGACAGGTTTTTGTTCTAGGCATATATTTTTTTTACATTCGCACCTTGGATGAAATTTACAACCCTTTATTGTATTTGTTATAGGTGAAATTTGTCCCTTAATATTTTTTAATTTTCTTCCACGTAATGTTGGTAGTGCTTCAATTAATGCTTTTGTATAGGGATGTTTTGGGTATTTAAAAAGTTGTTTTGCGTTTGAATTTTCAACTATATCTCCAAGATACATTATCGTAGCTGTATCACAATAATTATACACAATAGATAAGTCGTGTGTAATTAAGATTATTGTTTTATTTTTATTTTTAAGTTCTAATAGTAGATTTAATATTGAATTTGATACACTAACATCAAGCGCTGTTGTTGGTTCGTCCGCTAATATAAGTTCTGCATCGGAAATAAGTGCCATAGCTATTATTATTCTTTGTTTCATGCCACCTGACAATTCATGTGGATATGATTTTAAAACATTGTCAATATTTTGTATTTTAACTTCTTCAAGTGCATTTATAATTATTTTTTTGGCTTGTTCTTTGTCTTTATTTTTTAGAAAATTGACCTCAAGTAGCTGGTTTTCTATTTTATATAATGGGTTGAGTGACATAAAAGGGTCTTGCGGAATTAGAGAAATTTTTGTTCCTCTGATTTTATTAAAATCTTTTTCTCTTATGTTAAGAATATTTTGATTGTTAAATAAAATTTCTCCCGAGACAACTTTTGCATTTTTTGGAAGTAACTTTAAAATACTATTAATAAAAACAGATTTTCCGCACCCCGACTCACCTGCTATTGCGTGGATTTTGCCTTTTTCAAATTCTAAATTTATATTATTTATTGCGAAATAAAAATTGTCTTCTATATAAAAACCTGTACTTAAATTTTTAATTTTTAAAATTTTATCCACAATTTTTCCTCTAATTATGGGGAATTATAGCATATTGGACTTTTTTTTCCAATTAGACTTTTTGGGCAGTTTTATTTTCTGTATTATTTGGTTTGTTTTTAATTTGCGATTTCATTTTTTTTCTTTTCATTAAATCAACAAAAGCTTCGAGCCTTGTTACATATCCGGCTTTTCCGGTTTGTTCATCCATAATAAGTGTTAAAATTGGCAGGTTAACATCCTCTCTCATTTTTGGAAAAATATTCTGACTCATAATTTCTGGCATGCAGGTAAAAGGCGACACATGAATTAAACCATCTATGTTTCTTTCTTTTGCATACATTACATCCGAGATACATTCAAGTGCATCCCCACCTATATCTCTCATTAAATATGGTTTTGCAAGCCTATATGCTCTTTCAAGATGGGTTTCACCCTTTTTAAATATTTTTGGAATTATGGCATCTTTTAAGAATGATGAAATAGTGAGCGAACGCCTAACTTGAACTCCCATTGCACCAAGCTCTCTTTCCATATTTTGGTTGGAAAATTCATCATTTACTATATAAATTTCGCCTGTAAGGTCAACATGAAGCACATCTTTTTCTTTATCTATTTCAACATTTGAAATTAAACTTAGTCCCTGTTTCAATGCTTTTGATAATTCTTTTGCATTTTTTGCCTGTCGTATCAATTTTATCGCTTTATTAAATGCTTTTTCGCTATCACCTTTATTTGTTTCTCTTGCTCTATGATATGAAAGAAAGCTTTGAAGCTCGTCTACTGCAAATACAGTTCTTATTCCCAGATAAATTGCGTTAAACATTTTAAAATAATTTTTTGAACCACTTAATCTTACAAGATAATCAATCATTCCTCGAAAACCGTCATAAAGACTAAGTTCAATATAGTTAGCTTTATATCCGAGTTCTTTTAGTACTTGTTCTATATTTTTTCCGTATTCTCCTAGCCGACAAATTCCCGGTGAAGTTATCATGGAAACATAGTCGGCTCCGCCTTCTATGGCTTCAATAAAATTGCCTAAAATTAATTTATATGGTAGACAAATTGCTTCTGGCGAGTTTTTTGTTCCCAATGATAGTGTTTTTTTGCTTGTATAAGGTGGGATGTATGGTTCTATCCCCATTGTCTTAAGTGCCATCTCCCAGGCTACGTATATTGTTCCCATGTGAGGAAAGGCAACTTTTATTTTTTTATTTACGTGTTTCATAACTTGATTATACAATAAACAAAAAAAGACTGTGCTAAAAACACAGTCTTTTTAATCTTTGTTAAAATTAATTATTTAATTTCAACACTAGCTCCTGCTTCTTCTAATTTTGTTTTAATTTCTTTAGCTTCTTCAGGTTTGATACCTTCTTTTAATGGTTTTGGTGCGCCATCTACTAAATCTTTAGCTTCTTTTAGACCTAATCCTGTGATTTCACGAACTAATTTAAGTACCGGAATTTTATTTGCGCCAGCAGAAGCTAAAATTACGTTTACTTCAGAAGGTGCTTCGCTAGTTGCTTCAGCAGCACCTGCAGCAGGAGCTGCTGCAACCGCAACAGGAGCAGCAGCAGATACGCCAAATTTTTCTTCCATAGCTTTAACTAATTCAGCTGCTTCTAATAATGTTAATTTTTCGATTGATTCTAAAATAGTTTCTACATTACTCATTTTATTACTACCTTTCATAATTTATCTATGCCGATTTTTGATCTTTAACAGCGTTAATTGCTCTGACAAGTGCAGACATAACCCCATTGATTGAGTATATTATGCCACTTGCAGGTGAATTGATTGAACCGAGAATTTTTGCATAAAGTTCTTCTTTTGAAGGCATTGTAGCAAGTCTTGCTGCTTCTTCTTTTGTTAGAATTTTGCCTTCTAGAACCGCACCAATAATTTCTCCTTTTTTGTTTTCTTTAATGAATTTTGCCAAAATCTTCGCAGCTGCTACTTCATCACCATATCCAAAAGCTACAGCAGTAGGTCCTTGCATCAATTCTTGTATAACTTCGAATTTAGAATCCTTTGAAGCTACTTTGAATAAAGTGTTTTTGGTAACTGTTAAGTCTGCTTGTTCTTTCTGAAGGTTGCGTCTTAATTCAGTAATTTCTTCAACAGATAAGCCTCGATAATCAGCTACAACAGCAACTTTGGCATTTTCAAATTGTTTTTTGTAGTATTCAATTTTTTCATTTTTAAATTGTTTAGTTGCCATTATTTGCGAATTTCTCCTTTCTTTAAGACTTCGCAATCTTTTTATTATTAAAAAGTTTTGCGAGTATAGTACGCAAAACAGCTCAAAAGGTATATTATTTTACTTTTGAACCTAGGTTGGAAATTAAGACTTGTAAAGTCACCAACTGTCTTCGGTACTGTATATATGTTATTACATTAAAATGTTTTGTCAATGATTTTTAATAAAACTTCATATTTTTCTTAAATATAGCAATTTATTTTTTTACATGATTTTTTATTTCTGTCACAATTTTTCTACATAAAAGTTAATAATTGTGTTTATGTGCTTTATTTAAAAAATAAAGCATGATATTATATCATCTCTGGTTGTAGTAATATGCAAAATATAAAAGAAAAAATACAAATTGATATTAATTTAAAACGTTATAGTGACCTTGTAAACAAGATTGCCAAAGTTGAATATAAAGCCATTGGAGTTCAATACATAGTTGATTTTGAAGAATTAATTAATATTGGATTTCAAACGGTTAATATTTTATGTAATAAAGAAAATTTCGACTCTTATAATGAATCATATATTGCAACAGCAATAAAATGGGCTATTAGAAACGAGTTAAGAAGTAGGTATAAATGGTATGGTGTTAAACAATGTAGTTTTGTAACTGAACCTGATAGAGAAGAACTTAACGATGCTATTTATAAAGCTGTTTTGTCTACTGATGATACATCTAATTCAGATCATTCTTTCGAAATTAAAGATTCAAAAAAAACGCCGGAAGAAAAGTGTGAGTTTTCAATGTTATCAACGGGTATAAAAGAAGCTGTTATGACTCTTCCAAAGCGTGAAAGAGAGCTTATTGAGTCAAAGTTTTTTAAAGAAAAAAAACTTCATGAACTTTCAGATGAATTTTCAATATCCCCAAGTCGAATTTCAAGAATTATAAGGTCAGGCTTGGATAAAATAAAAGATGAGTTGATAAAAAGCGAAATTATATAACAATTTTGCTTTTTATGGTCATTTAAATTGTTTATTTTAATTATCAATATAGACTTTTGAAAATATAAATTCTGTTTTTGTAGGGTATTTACAATTATTTTCAAACATGCAAACGGATTTTGCAACAAGAAAATCTGTTATTGATTTTAAATTTTCTATATTTATTTTAATATTTTCAATTTTTTTTAAAAATTTTGTGTTTCTTTTTTCCAATTTTTCTAAATTCCTTACTATTCTAAATAAAAAATCACTATAGCTTTCTGTTTCTTTAATGTATTTGCTTTTTTCGTACATATTTAAAGCAAGATTAATGATTTTGATTTTGTTGTCATTTAAATTTAAGTTGTTCATAATGTAGTCAATATCAAAAACTGATATATCTTTTATGGATAAGATTTGGTGTAAATATTTTTTGTTATCATTTTTTGAGCAACTTAAACTATTTAAAATTTCTTGTTTTTCCAAATCTGTTATTTTTTTCGTGCTTTTAAATTTCATTTTAATCATCTGCTTTAAGAATAAATTAATGATATATTCTATAAAGTAAATTTTTAAATAAAAATTGCTAGTACATATTTATAATTTTAACTATAGAATTTTTTGCAAGTGTGTAAATTTGGTCCAGTTGGTTTTTTTCAAAAGGTAAACCTTCTGCGGTTGTTTGAAATTCTATTATTTTACCTGTTTTTGTTAGTACTATATTGGAATCAACTTGTGCTTTTGAATCTTCGTCATAGCATAAATCAACCATAATTTCTTCATTAACTATGCCTGCCGATATTGCTCCTATTGGTTCAATTATGGGATTTTCTTCTATAATTTTATCGTTTAGTAAATTTTTAATCATATCTGATAATGCTATGTACGCTCCGCAAATTGAGGCTGTTCTTGTTCCTCCATCTGCTTGCAAAACATCAGCATCTATTAAAAAAGTTTTGCCTTTTATTTTTTTTAAATCAATACACGAGCGAAGTGAACGTCCGATTAATCTTTGAATTTCCTGAGTTCTTCCAGACAGCTTTGTTCTTTCTCTTTGGCATCTTATATTTGTACTTTGTGGTAAAAGGGAATATTCGGCTGTTAACCAGCCTTCTGGTGAATCTTTATCCATCCATTTTGGAATTGCATTTTCAAAATTTGCACAAACAAGCACTTTCGTCTCCCCAAATTCTGTTAGTACTGAACCTAAGGAATTTTTAGTGTAGTTATGTGTAAATTTAATTTGTCTTAACTCATTATTTTTTCTTCCATCTTTTCTCATTTTTATCCTCAGTTTTAAGTTAACTTTTTATCTAATTTTAAATTAACATAAAATCCAATTAAAAACACTTTAAAAAAATTTATATTTATATGGTAAATCCTCAACTCTTCTGATTGCTATGCCCTGATTTTCAGGGCTTTTTTTAATATATGTGACAAAATTTGTTGAAAAAATTACTATTTTAAATCAGAAACTATGCGACCTGTAACTGTTGATTTTTTTGAACCTGCAGTAATTCCGTTAAGTCCCACATATATATAAAAGCGATCACCTGTAAGGGTATCTATAGCTCTGGTTTGATTAATTTGATTTGCTGACAAAATTTGCGGTTCAACCCTGTTTGGTCCGTTATTAAGTCCGTTAACATCAACAATCACTACTACACAAGCTTTTTGAATAGCATTATTATGACTTCCTGCTAAATTTATTTCTTCTTTCGTAGAACAACCTTCACCTGCAATTACACAGTACGCCATATTATCATCTGTGATTATCCAAGGTGAAATCTTAGATTCTTCTATTTTTAAAGTATTTTCTTCATTTCCATCGTCGTTAAAATTTACTTTAACATAGTAATCATTATTGTCATATAACGGTTCTGATACGACCTTATCTTCTGTAGTTGCTTTTGCATAGTCTTTTATTGATAAATGAGCATTCATTGCTTTGAACATTGTAATAACACTATTTTCATTATTTGCATAAGGAATCGCTCCGCCTGCTCTTTCTGCCGAATACAAGTTTGATATTGTGTTATATGCCTTTTGATATGAGGAGCGCCATTGGTTTTGAATAACTCCTCTTAATAGTGTTGGCACGGTCATTGTTGCGATTGTTCCAATAACTGCTATAACTATTAATATTTCTGCAAGTGTAAATGCCATAAATTTCATATTTTTCTCTTCAAAAAAATAAGCCACTTCCATTTGCAAAAGTGGCTTATTTTTATTTTTAAAATACTATTTGATATCAGCAGCTATACGACCTGTTACAGTAGTCTTTTTAGATCCCGCTGTTGCGCCGTCAAGTCCGACATAAATATAATATCTGTCTCCTGTGAGAGAATTCATTGCTTTGCTTGCTGTTAAACCATCAGCATTTGTAATCTGCGGTTCAACTCTGTTAGGTCCATTTGTTAAACCATTTACGTCCACTATGACTACTACACATGATGCAGTTTCTGCATCTGCAGAAGTGGCAGCAGAATTAATATCTTGTTTTGTTCCGCAAGTTGCACCATCTTTTGTTGTTACTATGTATGCTAAATTATCTTCTGTTATAATCCAAGGAGAAAAATCTGTTATTGTTGAAGCATCTAAAACATCGTCCCCTCCTGGGTCAAGCAGGTTTCCGGCAGCATCAGTAAATTTAACTGCTGGGAAAAATGCAGATGTACTAAGTGTTGTACCTTCTTGTAACCCTGAAGCTCCTGCAGCATAATCTTTAACAGATAGGTTTGAATTTAATGATTGGAACATTTTTGTGATTCCAGTTGTATCAGCGCTTGAAGGTAATTGCCCCGAAATTCTTTCCATGGCAGTTAAGTTAACAATGGTGTTATAAGCTTTTTTGTAAGCCGTTTTCCATTGTGATTCTGTAACACCTCTCATTAAAGACGGTATAGTCATTGTAGCAATGGCACCTATGACCATCAAGACTATCAGAATTTCAGCTAATGTAAATCCTTTTTTGATTCTCATTGTAATACTTCCTTTATAAACTACATTTAACATTTACTTTTAAATTATATGAATTGTTTTGGCGCTTGTCAATTCATTTTAATTATTTTGGTATTTTTGTTTTATTTTGTTACAATTTTAAGTTTGGAGTTGGTGTTAGATTCTTTGTTTTTATAAATTTCATATATTCTTCCTACTAATGATTTGGCTGTGTCTGAATTTGGTTTTTGAGATATATATTTTTTATAAAATCTCACTGCAAGTATGTATTTTTTTAATCTGTCAAAACATAGTCCGAGTCCAAGGTATGCTCTATAATATTCACTATTTATTGTTAAAATTTTTTTATACAAAACTATTGATTTTTTATATTTTTCTTGTTCTAAGTATAGACCCGCCAGACTATATATGGCTGGTATATATGTTGGATATTTTTCTATAATTGTATTATAGACAAGAATAGCCATTTCTCTTTCTCCTGAAAGTTCATGGGTTAATGCTAATTTAATTTGTGCATTTTTATTATCAGGTTCTAATTTTATTGTTCTTATAAAGTTTTTTTTGGCATTTTTGTTATCTGAATTCAAAAGGTAGTTTAGTCCTAATTCATAATAAATTTCAGAATCAAAACAATAAATATTTCTGGCATTTTTTAGATGTTTTATTGCTTTATCGTATTCTTTTAGGTTCTTGTAGGCCTTCGAGGCTCCTTTATAAGCTCTGATATTTGATTTATCTATCATTAATGATACAAGATATTCTTTAATCGCTTTTCTGTATTCATTTTTAAGCATAAAAGAATCACCAAGCGAACAAAAAAAGCTTTTATCTTTTTTTATAGGATTTGAAATGAACTTATTTTCTTGTTTGTCGTTTGAATATCTAAAAGTCAAGATTCCTCCTAAACAATGTAAGTTTAGCTAAAATTTGATAAAAACAGATTAATCAAAAGATGAATTTTAACTTTGACCTTTAGATTTATTTTTTTTATAATTACAATTTAAATGGAGTTTTAAATATGGAAGAAATTTTAAATTTAGAATTATTTACTCTAAAACCTGAGTACATTAAGGTAATAGTCTTTATTTGGCGTATTATAAAATGCACCTTATTATTACTAATAACTATAAAATTTTTTAGATGGATTATAAATAAATTTTATTGCAAAATTGTTTCAAAAATATCTTCTAATGAACGAAAGCAGCAAATTTTAACACTTAAAACTATTATTTGTCATGCGAGCGAATTTATTATTTTTGCCATATATATTGCAAGCATGTTATTTATTTTTGGAATAGATATTAAACCATTTTTGGCAACAGCGGGAGTTGTTGGTATTGCTGTTGGTTTTGGTGCTAAAAGATTTGTTGAAGATATTATTTCTGGAATAATTATTTTGATAGAAGGACAAATAAGAGTTGGTGATTATGTTGAAATACAAGGTATGTCAGGTACTGTTGAAAAAATAACTTTGCCGTTAATCACTGTTCGTTCCGATAAAACAGGAGCAATATGTTTTATAAGATGCGGGTATATAGACACAATTATTAATCATACAATGAATTATTCGTATGCTTTTTTTGCTTTTGATGTTGCTTACAAGGAAAATATGGATCATGTAATTGAGACTTTAAAAGTTTGTTTTAAAAAATTGATTGATAATCAAGAGTATAAAAAATATGTTTTGCAAGATATTGAAATATTTGGTTTGGATGAATTTAAAGAAAGTTCTTTATGTGTAAAATGTAGAATAAAAACTCAACCAAAAGGACAATGGATAATTAAGAGAGGATTTAATAATATAGTAAAAGAAGAATTTGAAAAAGAAAATATTGAAATTCCTTTCAATCAACTTGTTGTGAAAAATATAAATTAAAGGTAAGGGTTTTGAATAAGATTATTAGATTTATTTTTGTATTTTTTTGTGTTTTAATTAGTTGTGTTCTTTTTGGTTGTAAAAGCGAAACTATAAAATTTTACAGAGAAAGTAAAGTACAAGATGTTATCCAAAATCTTAAAGAACAAGATAATGAAAAAGATGTGGTTAAAAAATCATCAGGTATTATTATATATAAGGATAATTCATATCAAAATTCCGAAAGTTCAGGTATAAAATTTGGGCCAAGGGATATAAATTTTGATTTACGTACAAAGTAAGTAAAGGAAAGGAATTTTAGCATGCTATCGAAGCACGGAACATTAGAAAGTGCAATATTGACTGTCCTTTGGGAACTTGAAAGCGGTGGAATTTATACTCATTCCGTAAAAGATGTTTATGATGCAATGGGTAAAAATTTTATCGATAAAAGAGCGTATACAACAATTAAAACAGTAATGGATAGACTTCATGATAAAAATGTTCTTTTAAGATTTAAACAAGGAAGAAAATTTTATTATAGAACAATTATGTCTAATCGTGAAATTATTATAAATTCTCTTACTGAAATTGCTTCAAGATATTGTAATGGTGATATATCTAAACTTTCTCAGATTTTAAATTCTTTAAATGAACAGTATCTTATTGGTGCATAATGGAAAGTTCTAATTTAAAAAAATATGAAAATAAATTATTCGTTTCAAGTCTTATCAGAGATGTTGTTTTGGATAAGATTTCTGTTGAGCAGGCTTTGTTGTTGTTTCCTCAGGATAGTAATGACGTAAATATAAAATGTGTTTTTGATGCACTTGTACATCGTGAAGCAGATGAAGATTTAAGATTAAAAATTGAAGGTTATAAAGAAATACAAGATGAATTTTTATTAAATTTAGCAGATATATTGAAAGATAACCTAAGCTTGCCTAAAAATATTGTTGAAGAATATTTAAAATTTCATCAAGATAATTTGATTCCAGATAATAGTAAAAATTTTAAAAATGTTTTAAATAAATTAAAGAGAAACATCAATTTTTAAAAATGGAAAATAAAGATAAAATTATAAATAATGAGTTTGTTCATTTTACAGTAATGAAAAATGAAGTTGTTGAGTCTTTATGTTGTGAGAATTCAGATAAAATTTTTGTTGATTGTACACTGGGGGGTGGTGGACATAGTGAAGAAATTTTGAAAAGGATTTCTCCAAGTGGACATTTGATTGCTTTTGATGTTGATGAAGATGCGATTAAGTTTGCTTCAAAAAGACTTGAAAAATATAAAAATATAACAATAATAAAAGGAAGTTATGTTGACATTGATGTGCATCTTGAAAAATTAGGAATAAAAAAAATCACAGGCGGAGTGATTTTTGATTTAGGTGCGTCATTTCATCAACTAACTAAAGCTGAAAGAGGTTTTAGTTTTTTAAAAGATGCAAAACTTGATATGCGATTTAACCAAGAACAGAATTTAAGCGCATGGGATGTGGTAAATAAGTATAGCGAAAAAGATTTGGTTAATATTTTTTCTAAGTATGGTGAGGAAAGGTTTTCAAAAAGAATCGCTAAAGCAATTGTTTCTAAGAGACCGATTAATTCAACAAAAGAATTAAGTGATTTAATAATAAATTCTACTCCTATAGTTAAATCAAAAATTCATCCTTCAACACGTGTATTTCAGGCTATCAGGATAGAGGTTAACAAAGAATTGTTAAATTTTGAAAATTCATTATTAAAAGTTATTAATTTAGTTGATGTTGGTGCTATAATATCTTTGTTATCGTTTCATTCTCTTGAAGATCGAATAGCAAAAAATATTCTAAAAGAATATTCTAAGTGCAGGTGCGATAAATTTGAACCGTTATGTAAGTGTGGCGGTGGGTTACTTGAAATAATAAATAAGAAACCGATTATCGCTTCTGCAGATGAGATTAGAATTAATCCTCCTTCGAGAAGTGCGAAATTACGGGTAGCAAAGAGGGTTTAATGAGGGAAAACACTTGATAGGCAGTTTTATAAATAAGAATAAATTAAGCAAAGACGATACTAAGAATGAAGTAAATGTTTCTAATTCTATAGAGTCTACTGTTTCGGGAAACCAAATTATAAGTGGCTATTTTTTGAATGAAAAGCCATACAAGGAAATGATAATTTCAAGAGTTAATAATTTTTTGTATGGTTTATTAGGTTTCTTAGTGTTATTTTGTTTGGTTTGTTATTATTTTGTTTCTTGTAAGGAAGTTCAATTAAATCAAATATCCAGAGCGACTTTGGAACTTAATTATGAAAATGAGGAACTGCAAAATAAAGTTGATTCTTTGCAGTCTTATTATAATATTGATAAAGCAGTTTCAAAAACCAATCTTTTAGAAAGAGCAAAACATGTTGTAGAAGTTGATGCTGCAGATTTGCCTAATTTGAATTTAAATAAAAAGAATAAAAAACACGCATTGATTGTTAGTTATTAGTAAAAATGCTTAGAGGAAGTTTAAAAGAAAAAAAACATAAAAATTTCGAACGACGCATTGGTTGTTTGCAGTCTGTTTTTTATATTACGTGTTTTTTATTGGTCGTATATCTTTTTTTACTGCAGGTATGTGATATTAGACATTGTAAAAATAAAGCTAAGACTCAAAGAACTTCTAAAATGTATGTCTTAAGAGGTGAAATCGTTGATAGATACGGTTTCAAGCTTGCTTCAGATAAAACCACTTTCATTTTATACGCGCATCCTGATTATTATGACCATTCACCTTCTGAGCTGGCTGAAATATTGTCACCGTATGTAAAAATACCAATTGGGGACTTAACAAAGAAATTATCACAAACTAATAAAAAAATCATAACAATAAAAAAAGATTTAGATAGAAAAACTGTAAGAGAAATAAAAAAGAAGGGTTTAAGAGAATTATCTTACGAAGTAAAAAATAAGCGAGTTTACCCACAAGGGAATTTAGCATCTCATATTTTAGGTTTTTATAATCCAAATGCTGATACGGCTGGTGGAATAGAATATAAAGCAAAAGATTATTTGGAATATGTTGATAAGTCAATTACATACGAAAAAGCTCCAAATGGAGATATTATTTATAATATAAGTGTAAATCCGGCAGATGTTTCTGCTCCTGTTAAAGGTAAAACTTTAACTTTAACTATCGATAGCGCTGTTCAACATGTTTGTGAAAAATATCTTTTAAAAGTAATTCAAAAATTTCATGCGCCAAGAGCAGCAGCAATTGTTATGGATCCAAAAACAGGTGAAATACTGGCGCTTGCAGTTGCTCCAAATTATAATCCAAATGAGTTTGAAAAATATTCTATGCAAGAGCTAAAAAACTGGGCCATTACTGATGTTTTTCCACCTGGGTCTACATTTAAAATTATTACTGTTGCTTGTGGATTTATGAATAAAAAAATTAATAAGTACACAAAAATAAATGATACAGGCAAGATGAAAATTGGTTGGTGGGATGTGGTTAATTATGACTATAAGTCAAAAGGGGCCCCCGGACTAATTGATTTAGTTTATTTATTTGAACATTCGTCTAATATAGGTTCAATTAAAATTTCTCAAATGATGACTGATAGGGAATTTTATGATAGTTTAAAATTATTTAATTTTGGCGAAAAAACCGGAATAGATTTGCCGGGCGAGTCTGCAGGACTTCTTCCACAGCCAAAATTTTGGGATGTTGCAACACATGGAGCAATGGGATATGGCTATGGGGCATCTGTTACTGCAATACAAATGGTTTCTGCGGTAAGTGCTATTGCAAACGGTGGTGTTTGGATTACCCCTCATTTAATTAAGTATTCGCAACAGGAGGCTGAATCAAAAATTGTCAAAAGAAGAGTTTTAGATGAGCAAGACGCTAAAGACATTACTCAGATATTGGTAAAATCTGTCGAAAAAAGTAAAAATCCAGCAAAAATGGATGATTTTTACATTGCTGCAAAGACTGGAACCTCAAGAAAACCTAATGCTAATGGAACAGGATATTCAAATAAATTATATACTTCTATGGTAGGATATTTTCCTGCGACAGATCCAAAGGCTGTTTTATACGTTGTTGTTGATTCACCTTCTGGTGAAGGTATTTGGGGGTCAACTATTGCTGCACCTGTGTTTAAAGAAATTTCAACTGAAATTGTGAGAATATTAAATTTAACTCCTGATAAAAATATCAAAAAATAAATCTTTTTGATAGAATTATATTAGTTATATAAGTTGGGATATATGTTATGGATTTAAGTACAATTATTAAAAACATTAAAGTTGATGAAGTATTGAACTTTAATGATATAGATATTAAAGGTATCTCATATAATTCTAATACAATAAATTCACATGAAATTTTTGTTTGTTTAAAGGGCGAGCATGTAGACGGGCATAATTTTGCTCAAAGTGCTTTTGAAAAAGGTGCTGTTGCATTAATGTGTGAAAGACCTTTAAATATTGAAATACCTCAATTAATTGTGAAATCTACACAAGAGAGTATAGCCGATTTAGCTGCCATATTTTATCATAATCCCAGTTTTGAATTAAATTTGATGGGTGTTACGGGTACTAATGGTAAGACAACAGTTTGTCATCTGGTTCAAAAAATATTTGAACATGCTAGAAAAAAATGTGCTTTAATAGGAACTTTGGGCTATAAATTGTCCTCAAAGGATGATTATCTTGAAGCCAAGCATACAACGCCTCAGGCTCCTCAAATGCAGCAAACTTTGCAAAAAATATTGAAATCTGATGTTTTAAATGTTATAACTGAGGTTTCAAGTCATGCTTTGGAGCAATTCAGAGTAAAAAATTGTAAATTTTCTGGTGCTATATTTACGAATTTAACTCAGGATCATCTCGATTATCACATTACTATGGAAAATTATTTTAATGCAAAAGCTAAATTGTTTAAGAGTTTAAAAGGTGACAGTTTTGCTATTATAAATATTGATGATAAGTATTCAAAACGTTTAATTGAGGTTATCGACAATGGAGTTAATGTTTTAACTTATGGTGTTAAAAATAAGGCTGATTTAATGGCTAAAAATGTTGAATTTATGCCGGATGGCGTTAAATTTGATTGTGTTTATAGGGACAAAAAAGTAAATTTTAAATTGCATTTGAATGGAATGTTTAGCGTTTATAATTCTTTAGCTGCAATAGGTACTGCTATTTTGAATAATATAGAACTTGAAATTGTAAAAGAAGCGTTGGAAGATACAAGAAGTGTGGCAGGAAGGTTTGAAATAGTTAGAACCAATCCTATGGTTATTGTTGATTATGCTCATACTCCGGATGGTTTGGAAAATATTTTAAGAGCTGCTCGTGAATTAACTCCAAAAAATGGAAATTTAATATGCATGTTTGGTTGTGGGGGTAATAGAGATTGTACCAAAAGACCAAAAATGGGTAAAATTGCCCAGCAGTTGTGTGATAAAATTGTAATAACTTCTGATAATCCAAGACAAGAAGACCCTCAACAAATTATAACGGATATTTTGTCAGGCTTATCGTTAATAAATCCAAAAACTGTTTTTGTTGAAGCTGACAGACATCTTGCAATAAAACTTTTAAAAGATATATCAAACGAGAATGATGTTTTAGTTTTAGCAGGTAAAGGCCATGAAAACTATCAAATTTTAGCTGATAAAACTATACATTTTGATGATAGAGAAGAAGTGAGTAAAGTTTTTCTTTGATGTGTTTTATATTAGTTTTCTGATGAAGGCGAGGTTTTTTCGGATAAGTCATTTGAATATGATGGCGAAAAATTTGTTGAATTAAAAGACTAGAACATTCCTTTTTTTGCAAAAAACAATGCTGCTAAAATGGCTGCAATTAAAGAAATAATACTTACAATTAAAAAACCAAAATGATTATTTGCAAAAGGAACTGCAACATTCATTCCCCAGAAGCTTGAAAACATTGTAGGTATTGCAAAAATAATTGCAATTGAGGTTAGAAATTTCATAACAATATTCAAATTATTAGAAATAATTGAAGCAAAAGCATCCATCATGTTTTCTAAAATGTTTCTATGCATTTCAACCATTTCAAGAGCCTGTTTGTTCTCAATTATAACGTCTTCAAGTAAATCTATGTCGTCTTCTGAAAATTTTAAGAGTGAATTTTGCTTTCCTGTTTGAGTGAGACGCATAATTTTTTGTAATACCATATAATTGTCTTTCAGTGCAGTTGTGAAGTATACCAAGGATTTTTGAACTTCAAACAGTTGAAATAGAGCTTTGTTTTTCATTGTTTTTCTTAGCTCTTCTTCTATTTCTTCAGATTGTTTATATATATAATTTAAATATCTTAAATAATATTTTGTTGAGCGAAATAGTATATCAAGTAAGAATTTTGTTTTGTTTCTTGTATCGAACGAGTGAGATGTTTCTTTATTAAAGGAACTTATAACATTGTTTTTTTTGGAAGATACTGTAATAAAACCTCTTTCTGTAAAAATTATACCTAATGGCAAAGTATCATAGGCACCTTCATCTTCCATTAATGGAATATTTGTTATTATAAGCAGACAATCATCTTCTATTTCTATACGTGAACGTTCATCAACGTCAAGAGAATTTCTTAAAAAACTTTCATCTAAATTTAAAACGAGTGAAACTTTTTGAATTTCATCGTATGTAGGATCAATCAAGTTGAACCAGGAACCGCTTTGAGCTTCATTTATTCCTAATTCAATCAGTTTATTGTCAGTGGTTTTTAAAATTTCTATCATAACTCACCACATAGCGGGGTAACAATAATATTAAACTACATATTACTTAATAAGTAAATATATAAAAATAAACCTCTTAATCTTGTAAGAGGTATTTAACACACACAAAACCTATTCAATCTTTTTAAGCTGTCGTTGGACGAGGCTCTTTGGCTAATTTTTTTGTAAGTTCGTTTTTCTTAGCCATTTGTGCTGCTACAACTTTTCTTGCAGCTTCGGCTATTCTTTCTTTTTTTGATTTAACTGATTTCATTTTTGTATAATGAATATTCATTGAAATTGCTTTTGTACAAATATCTCTTAGTGCTTGATGAATTCTATAAGCTTCCATATGGGCATTTGCATAATCATTCATTGTTTCAAGCATTTTATTTGGATCAATCATTGAACTTTGGATGATTGCATTATCTACTTTTAAGCTTTGATATTTGCGAACTAATGCTTTATCCAGTTTATCTTGAGCACCTATTGCCATAATATTATAATAACTCCTGATAGTATTACTCGTATTTAAATAAAGTATTTTTTTTAGCAAAAATTGATAAAATTTAAAGAAATATATTTACAAAAATTAATATTTAATAAAAAATATATATTGTACAGATTTGAAAAATATTTTAAAATAAAAAAAGTAATTTAGAATGTTAAGGAGTTAAATTGAAAGAAAAAAAGGTTGTTTCTTTTGAAAAAAAACATTCAAAAGGAAATGAAAAACAACAGGAAGTTGAATATTGCAGTTTTTGCAAACGTCCGAATACTCAAGTACCTAAAATGGTTAAGGGTCCTGGAGTAAATATTTGTTCCGAATGTACTTTGATTGCAGTTCAATATTTGATATTGCAGGACGGATTAATGAGCGGCGAAGCTCAGAAAATTCTTGATTTATTGTGGGGTGTTTCGAAAAAATAATGGCTGAATTGTCTCAAAAAATGCAATATAGGGCACTTATAATGGCTATATTGAATAAATATTTAAATAACGCTGAGGTCTCTAATAAAAAAATAAATGCCGATGTTGATGAATTAAAAAAAATATCTGATAAAGATATTTTAGCAAGGGTGCTTTTTAGGGAGGTTTGTGGTCATGATTCAAATTATGCAAATGTATGTGCAATTTTTTTAATGGAGACAGTTGATAAGGAAATTTTTGAAAAGCATGCATTTGAAACTTTGAAATGTAATGATGTTTCGGATGAGAAAAAATTTTTTATAATTTCTTTGCTAAAACAAAAGGGTTTAAAATTTGATTACAATGATTTAGAAAATTATGTCAAAAATCCTGAAAGATTGGCCCAGGATGGCGTGAAAGATTTTCTTGTTGATGCAATAAATGATGTTGAAGTGCAAATAGATTTGCTTGATTTTTATAAAAATATTCCAAAAGAAGAAAGACTTTCTCTTTTGTACAATTTAGCTGAAGAATTTGAAGGGGATAATTTAGCAAATGCGTTTTCTTTGATTGCTCAACTTGATATAGAAGACGATGAAGTGGAAGTTATAGTGAATACTTTAAGCAAAAGTGAAAGTGTATTTGCAAAAGAGGGAATTGAATTTATTCTTGTAAATAAAAATATAGATATAAAAAATAGGGAAATTCTTCAAAATGCTTTAAAAAAAATATGTTCAAAGCATCCAGATTTTAAAAATACAGTCTTAGTTAATAATTCAAAAATTCATAAGTGTTTTATTAGTTTTGTTGATGGTAATTCAAATTTTTCTTTTGTGGTGTCTAGAATAAATGATGAAAAAATTATAGACTGTACAATGATTACGATTAATCTCTTGAAGGGCATTACTGCGTGTATGGGTTTTTCAAAGCTTCAAGCGGAAAATTTTGATATGGTTTTACAAAGATTATTTAGTGATTCAATTCCTGTTGAAATTAATCCGATAGCTTTAAAAAGTATTTTATCCTATTATTATGAAAAAAATTTAAAAAACGGGTACAGTGTTCCTTATGAATTTATTGTATGGAAAAATCTTTTAAATGATGTAGAAAGACTTAATTATGATATTTCTGAATTCATAAATTCAAAATTAGAAACTATAAATTTAAATGAAACAAAAGTTAGAAAATTTACAATTTCCAAAATTGTTGAAAATTGGTTCTATTTTTTAAATCAAAATAAGCATATTGATAAATTAATTGAATTTTTAGAAGATAATCATATTAGTGATTTTGACGAAATTAATAAAATTGTTTTAAATACCATGAATGAATATTTTTTAAACAATAATGATTTTTTAATAGAGCTACAAAGCAGGCTTTTGATTCAAGCCTACGTTGCCAGACTTGCTGGTTTGAAAATTACATCTTCCGTTGCTTATAGTTTGTGTTATAAAAATCCTTTTTTAAAAATACTTGTTAATTCCATGATAGATAAAAGTTTGTATTTTTATTTTTTGCAAATATTAAATTCAAATAATAATGACAGTATTTTTAAAAAAGAAATTAAATCTGTTTTTTCAAAAGATGAATTGAAGTTGATTGTGAAAAAATTTGAGGAAAAATGGAAATAAAAAAAAGAATAGTTGCTCTCGATATTGGTACAAAAAGGATAGGGGTAGCTGTTTCGGATGCTCTGGGGCTTGGCGCAAGTCCTGTTAAGTTAATTAAAAGAATAAAAGATACTGATGCTTTAATGGAAATTGAAAAAATACTTGAAGAATACAAAACAAATATTCTTTTAATTGGTGTTCCATATAATATGGATGGAACAGTGGGATTTCAAGCAAAAAATTGTCTTGAATTTATAAAGCCTCTTGAAAAAAAATATACTATTTTAAAGCATGATGAGAGACTTTCATCCGAAAAAGCCGAAGATATTTTAAAAAATAAAGGTAAAAAATATACAAAAAATAAAGGTCTTGTTGATGTAGCCGCAGCATGTGTTATATTGCAGGAATATTTAGATTATAATTATTTGTAAAGGAGTTTTTATGGAAAAAGAAAACGAAAATCAAATTATAAAAACTATTGGTGAACATGGTGAAGAAATTTATATGAAATTACAAGAAATAGTGAATGTTGGTGGTAAGGATTATGCATTATTGTCAATAGTTGAAGAAGATGTATTACCAAATTCAAGCAATGATGAATGTGAAGAATTAGTTATAATGAAAATGAATAAAAGTGAAGATGAGTGCACTTTTGAAATTATTGAAGATGATGATGAGTTTAATTTTGTGGCTCAAGCTATAACGGATAGTGATGAAATAGAGGAATAAGATTAAATTATACTTTTGGGACTTCTAAATTTTCTTTGTTGTTTAAATTTTTTATTCTTTTGCTCCTTGATAACATATCACAAAAAGCTTCAATGCGTGTAATAAAACCAGCTTCGCCAGTATGTTCGTCTATTGTTAAATTCAAAATTGGCTTTGAATAATTCTTTGCTTTTCTTTTTATGTCTTCTAACATTAAGCTGTCGGGTCCACATCCAAAAGCTGTAATTGTAATAATTCCGTCAATTTTATCATCTGTAAAATAATGTCCTGCGCATCCTGTCATTTCATATTGATTTGCCCAATATAAAGAGCTATGCAACAGGTTCATTCCGCCTTCTAATTGTTGATTTGTAAGTTGATAAGCGTTGTATACTTTAATATCCATTTTGTCTAATTTTTTAAATATATCCATACAAACTTTTTTATCATATATATTGTATCCATGTCCTATTATAGCAACACTTATGGCTTTATTTTCCTTTTTTGGTGGGATTATAACTTTTCCTTCTTTGGCGTTTTTGAGTGCCTCATCAAATTCAAGTCCGTTTTGAACCATAACATTAAAGTTGTTTTGTACAATAAAACCGTTTTTAAGCGCGTTTTTTATTGTAGTTGAATCCGTTATATCAAATTGACTTGCAATTTCTGTTAAAAAATCTATCAGGTTGTTGTTTTTTTCTGATTTATCGAGTGTCGCTTCTATTATATTGAAATCACCTTTTACAACATTTCTTATTAAATCAGGTAATCCTCTTATTTTTGAACAATTATATACTTTTGGGGCTATTGATTGTATTGATGGAACGAAAATATTTTTTATTCCTTTATTTATTAGATTAATAACATGTCCTACGTAAACTTTAATAGGAAGACAGGTTTCTGTTACAACAAGAGCAGCGCCGTCTGAGACAGTTTTTTTGGTAGTTGAATCTGAAATTACAATTTTAAAATTAAGATTACTGAAAAAGCCAAACCAAAATGGAAAATAATTATAATACGACATTGCTTTTGGAATTCCTATTATTTTTTCTTTTTTCATATTTTACCTATAATAAAATTACACTTTTTATGATACATCAAACAGAATTTAAATGGTTAAATATCTCTTTATAATTAAATTTTGTTACTTTTTGATTCAAATTTAACAATTTTTTTACAAAATTTGTTTTAGAATAACTATAATATGAGACAAATTATGACTTATCAATATTTAAATTCAAATTATAATTTAAATAATCAAAATAAGATTTTGCAACAACCTATAAAGTATTCTACAGTTAATGGTGTTGCAATTCAAAATCCTTTTGATACTAGTTTTTATAATCAAAATAATATTTTTCCTTTTAATCCTTTGTATTTACCAAAAATAAATCAAAATTATTCTTTAATAGGGCAAATAAGTTCTCCTTCGGGTGAAATTGTTAATTTGTACAAACTTTCAAATGGTCACAATGTTGCTATAATGCCCAGAAAGAATCAAGCAACAATAGTAAAAACATTTTTAGATGGCGGTTCTATGAATGAAACAGATAATGTCAGAGGAATTAGTCATTGTATTGAACATTGTTTATTCAAAGGTTCATCAAAATTGAAGGACGGAGATGTTTTTAGATTAACAAGTTTGATGGGAGCCAATACAAATGCTTCAACTGATTATGCCAAAACTGATTATTATATTACAGCTCCTTATATGAATGAAAATAATCTTGAAAAGACTATTGAAATTCAAGGAGATATGATAAGCAATCCTTTGTTTAATAAAGCTGCCCTTGAATCTGAAAAAGGACCTATATGTTCTGAAATTTCAATGATTAATGATGACCCAATGACTATTGCTTTTGATACTGTAATAAGGAATTTGTTTCAAATAAAATCAGAATCTCATAATTTAGTGGCAGGCTCTATAGGGACGGTTTCAAATTTAACAAGGGATAATCTTGTTAATCATCATAGTACATATTATAATCCAAATAATTTATATACTGTTGTTGTAGGAGACGTTGATGTTGATAAAACTATTGATTTAATATCTAAAAACTTTACTCTGCCGGCACAAAAACCTGATTATGAAAATTCAAGGACTGAAACTTTGACTCCGATTGAACAATCAAAAAGGGTAGATATAAGAACACCGAAAGCAACTTATACTTCTGTTGTGATGGGTTTTTCTGGTCCTAAACCGCAAGATAGTAAAGATTTCATCATTGGTAAAATGATAAATTATTATTTAAGTACATGTTCTTCATCGGTTCTCAAAAAGAATTTAGAAGAAATAAATGCAGATTATGCTTCAGATAATCAAAAGGTTGGTTTAAAACAATCTGATCCTTATGCTATTGTGTGTGTTTTGGGATTGAACCCAGGAGACGAGCAGAAAGGTATTGATATTTTTTACGATGCTGTTCAAAAATTGCAAAATGAATTTTTGAGTGACGATGATATGGCTGCTTTATACAACTATATCAACAAAGATCTCGAGTTATTGATGTGCGATAGTGAAAATATATGCGATATGCTTGGCGGGTGCTATTTAGATAATTCAATCGATTTATTTGCAAATTATAGGGGTTTAATTCAAAGTATAACAAAACAAGATATTATGAATTATGCAAGAAAATATTTTGATTTAAGTAAAGTTTCAATGGTTGTTGTTCACCCTGAATCTGTTTCTGAAAAACAAATTAAATCCAATTATGATAAGTCTAAATATTCACTACAAAATATTAAAAAAAATAGGGCTTCAGGTTTAATTTCTTTTTGCGGTGAGAAAAAAATTTCTTCACAAGATGTTGAGGAATTAATTTTAGCAAATAATACCCATCTTGCATTAAATAACACAAATTCAAATCTGTGTGTTTTTAACTGGACTGTTAAAATGCCACCTATTAAGCCTAAAAACCCCAATATACCCGCAGTATTAAGATATATGTTTTTAAAGGGTACTGATTTTAAAAATCAAAGTGAATTAGAAAAATTTAAAGAGTTAAATGGTATAAATGCAAGCGTTTACGTTAATGGAAAAAGCATTGAAATTAATGCTGATTGTTTAGTAAACAGTGTTGATAAAACGCTTTCTGTTATAAATGAGCTAATGTTTCATCCTAATTTAACTCAACAAGACTTTATTAAAGCAAAAGATTATGTTAAAGATATGTTAAAAAACAGTGAAAAGGATGCAGCATCTAATTTGTTGGATGGCATGTTGCCTGATTTCTTTCCAAATTCTGCAAAAATGTTAAAAACCATAGATGATTTAACACTGGATGACGTTAAAGAGTTTTATCAGGAATTGTTAAAAAATGCGTCCTCAACTTTTGTTGCAACAGCTCCTTTTGTTCGTTATCCTGATATAAGAGAGCAAATTATAAACAATCAAAGTCTTTCAAATATAGTTTTTAAAGATTCAACTCCAAAACTCGCACCTTTATTCAAAGAAACTCCTGAAACGGTTGTGATTTGTGATTCGGATGAATTAAATCAAGCTCAAATATATAAATCATATCGTTTTCCATTGTCAGGAAATATATTTGATGAAGCAAAATTTGAAATTTTGAATACAATTTTAGGGGGAAGTCCAAATTCAAGATTGTTTTTAGATTTAAGAGAAAAACAAAATTTAGCTTATAGTGTTTCGTCTGCCATTCAATCGTTTGAAAATTCGGGTATTTTAACTTTGAAAATTCAAACCACAACTGATCACAAAGATCAAGGTGTCACCAGCTATGATAATGTAAAAAAATCATTGGATGGTTTTAAACGTCATACGGATGATTTATGCAATGATTATGTTACAGATGAAGAACTTGAAGCGGCTAAAATGAAATTAAAACAGAATGTTATTGGATTAACTCAAAATCCATATTCCGATAATGATTTATTGGCATTAAATATTGCAGAACCTTATGGAATAAAAAGAATAGATAAATATATTGATGCTATAAATAACGTTACAAAAGAAGATATAAAACAGGCTGCAAATTTTATATTTTCACGTAAACCGACTATATCTATTCTTGCAAGTCAAGATACAATTAATTCCCAACTTAATTATTTGAAGCAACTGGGTAGAATTCAACAGTCATAAAATAAAAATTACATTTAAATTTTTTTTTAATAGAATATAGTTATGGTGAATGTATCTTTAGAAAATTATTTGTCTTCAAAAAAATGTTTTAAATTAATTTTAGGTGCAAATAACGAAAATTATGATGAAATAACTAAGTTAACAGCATTATACAGTAAGGCCGGATGTCGTTTTTTTGATATAAATGCGAGTATAGAAGCAATAAAAGCGGCAAAAGAAGGTTTTAAATTTTCAAAAAAAGAAGATTGTTTTTTATGTATAAGTGTTGGTGGAAAGAATGATATACATATTTCTAAATGTAGGATTAATCAAAATAAATGTGTGCAGTGCAGAATGTGTATGAATGAGTGTATACAAAATGCTATAGTTAAAAATGATGAAAATAAAATTATAATTGAAGAAAAAAAATGTATCGGTTGTGCAAGATGTATGATAAAATGTCCCAATGTAGCAATTGAAAGATATTTTAGTCAAGTTAATTTTAATAAAAGAATTTCTGAATTAAAAAAATATTGTGATTGTATAGAGTTGCATATTGCTTCTGAAAATTTAAAAGATGTTGAAAAAAAATGGGATTTTTTGTGTAGAAATTTTAATTCAATGTTGAGCATAAGCGTGAGCAGGTTGTTTTTTTCAGATGAACTTTTAATTAAACAGTTAAAGAAAATGCTCTCAAGAGCGCCCTTAAATAAAGTCATGATTCAAGCTGACGGTATATCGATGTCAGGCGGTAAAAATGATTTTAATACAACTTTACAGGCTATATCATGTGCTGATTTAATTTTAAAGTCTAAAATAAGTTGTCCTATTATAATTTCCGGCGGAACAAATGCAAAATCTAAAGAATTAGCTAAATTATGCGATGTTAATATTTCAGGTGTCGCTGTAGGGAGTTACGCAAGAAAAATAGTTAAAGAGTACGTCGAAAATAAAGATTTTTTGAGGGATGAAAAACTCTTTAATTCGGCGCTTGAAGTTGCGAAGAATCTTGTTCAAAGCGTTATGGAGTAAAAGTTAATCTTTTGTTGTGTTAATATCTAAAAGCTTAACTGTTGTTGCTTTTATTAGGCTAATTGTCCATTTTAGGATTATGATACCACCTAGAATACCTATAATTGGATCTAGTAGCACCCAACCAAAATATTTTGCAGCAATAAGGGCAAATAGAGCACAAACAGAAGTTAAAAGGTCTGCCAAGATGTGTAAATAAGCTGATTTAAAATTGTTATCGGTTTTTTTATGAGCATGGGGGTGTTTGTGTATATGGTTATGAAAATGATCAAAATCCATTACTATAATGCTTATTAAATTAATTGTAAGTCCTATAATAATTACAATTAATGCTTGAGTAAAATCAATTTTTAAGGGATTGAATATTCTTTCTATTGATTCATAAATTATTAAAATTCCGCTTAAACCAAGAAAAAGAGAACTTGTGTAACCAGCCAAATCATTAATTTTTTCTGTACCTGATGCGAATTTATTTGAATTAATATATTTGTTGCAAAAATAATAAGCGATGTATGTTAAGCCAAAAGCAAAAGCATGTGTTCCCATGTGAAAACCGTCTGCTAATAGTGCCATTGAATTGCTCACAAAACCAAAATAAATTTCACCTATCATTGTTAAAATTGTTAAAATTAATATAAATAAAATTTTTTTAGATTCTTTCATAAATACTTCCAAAATATTACACCATGAAAATTATAGCAATATATATAGAAAAGTAAAGTTAATCGTTAAAACTTTTCAATATTTTAAAAATATGATATATTGAACAAAAAAGGAGCATTGACTATGATTAAAATTGGAATTTTAGGTTATGGAAACTTAGGAAAAGGTGTAGAAAAAGCAATTTTAAAAAATCCTGATATGGAACTTGTTGCTGTTTTTACAAGAAGGACTCCTGAATCATTAAATATAATGACAAAAACAGCTAAGGTTTTATCTGTTGATGTCATAGAGGAATATCAAAATAAAATTGATGTTTTAATATTGTGTGGTGGAAGTGCTACGGATTTGCCAGTTCAAACTCCAAAATTTGTTAAATTATTTAATGTTGTTGATAGTTTTGATACTCATGCAAAAATTCCGGAACATTTTGAAAATGTAGATAAAGCTGCAGTTTTATCTAAAAAAGTCGGCATAATTTCTGTAGGTTGGGATCCTGGGTTGTTTTCTTTGAATCGCTTATATGCAAATGCTATTTTGCCTGATGGAAAAGATTATACATTCTGGGGCAAAGGAGTTAGCCAAGGTCATAGTGATGCAATTAGAAGAATTGAAGGTGTAAAAGATGCTAAACAGTATACAATTCCTGTAGATGAAGCGCTTAAGGCTGTTAGAGATGGTAAAAATCCAGATTTGTCAACACGTGAAAAACATGTGAGAGAATGCTATGTTGTAGTGCAGGAAGGTGCAGACAAAGCTAGGATTGAACAAGAAATTAAGACAATGCCAAATTATTTCGCTGATTATGATACAACAGTTCATTTTATATCAGAAGATGAGCTAAAAAAGAATCATTCTGCAATTCCTCATGGTGGTTTTGTTTTAAGAAGCGGAAAAACCAGTGATGAGAATTCTCACATAATAGAGTATGCTCTTAAGCTTGATTCTAACCCTGAGTTTACTTCAAGTGTACTTGTTTCATACGCAAGAGCTGCTTATAAACTTTGTAAAGAGGGAGTTTTTGGTTGTAAAACTGTTTTTGATGTTGCGCCAAAATATTTAATTTCAAAAACGAATGATGAAATCAGAAGAACAATGCTATAATTCTAAATATATATAATAATGAGAGGGTAAATATGCGCGACAGTAATGAGGTTTTAATTTGTCCTGCTTGTGGACATGAAATGCAGAAAGTATATATTGCTAACTCTGAATTATATTTAGATATATGTTTGCAAGGCTGTGGCGGAATATTTTTTGATAATCGTGAATTTGAAAAACTTGATGAACAAAGTGAAAACATTGATGAAATTTTAAATATATTAGATAATAAGAATTTCATCAATGTTGATCAAACTGTTCAAAGAAGTTGTCCTTCTTGTGGTTCATTAATGGTTAAAAATTTCGCAAGTATTAAACACGAAGTCGAAATTGATTGTTGTTATATTTGTGGCGGTAAATTTCTTGATAATGGCGAATTAATGAAAATAAGAGAGCAGTATAAAACTGAACAAGATAGAAGTGAAGATTTTAATAAATATTTATTGAGTTTTATAAAAACAGAGATGGATGCACTTGAAATTGAAAGAATTAAAGGTGAGACCAATCGTTCAGGTTTAAAAAGAGTGTTTGATAAATGTTTTGAGAAAATACGAAAAAAATTTTAATACCATTTTTGAATACAGTCTTTTACTAGTTTGAATATTTTTTTATGTTCATTTTCTTCAAAATGAAGTCCGTCATTTGGTGATATTTTAATATATTTGTTCAAATCTATAAAGTCGCAGTTGTTATTGTTTGCGCATTTTTTATAGATTTGTCCTATATAAGTTGATTTTTCAATGGATGAGTTATCAAACAATGTAGAAAAAAAACCGTTTAAAATTTCGGGATTTAGCTTTGGTGGAGAAATAATTAGAATTTTTATATTTTTACACTTGTTTTTTATATGATTAATTAAATTGTTATAATTAGAATATAATTCATTGTCTGTAAAGTTATATATTTTTTGCAAATCGTTTATTCCAAGTGAGAGTATTATTCCATAGGGTTCAAGTGATAGATATTTTTCTATACATAATATTGAACTTTGCTCAAAGTTGACTTTATTGTCGAAAGTTACTCTATTATTGCAACCGAGTTCAATTATTTTATATTGATTTTTGAAACAGTTTTTTAATAAACCGCTCCAACGTATGTTATCTGGATATCTTCCGCCTGTTTTTGGTATATAGCCATAAACGTTGCTATCACCGAAACATAATATTTTTTTCATAACTATGCAAAGTAATTTAATTTATTTTTTGATTCTAATTTTTTTGCTTTTGATAAAATGTCGTCTGCTGTTGCAGCTACCTTATAATCTTGTTCGGAAGGATCATTGGGCGCAAGAGCTGCAGTTATAACTTTTTTTGCGTGATTAATGGTTTGTGTTGGGTTTTGTTTATCTATAACGGGCATTTTTATATTTACATGTCCGCCTGTTGGAACACCTTGTGAGTCTTTTTCAATCACAATAGGACCGGCAAGACTTCCTGCGGCACTTTTATGGGCTTGTTCGTGTTGCATAATTTCTTTTTCTTGTTTTTTAATAATATTTTTTTTAAAGTTTAAAAAAGTTGAATTATTTAAATTTTTTATCATAACACACCCCCTTGCAACGTACTTATTATAACATTTTATTAAATTGCTTTCAATATAGAAGTAACATGTATATTAGCCTTTTAAGTAATTTTTTTTATTAAAATTTAAATTATCATTTTAATTATGAAAAAATATATTCTTATTTCTATAATTTTATTATTTGTTCTTGTTTTCTATATTTTTTATAGAGAATTTGCATGCATGCATCTTTTTGCAAAGTTTAAAGAATTAAGGCCTATCCATGGTAATATTCCGATATATTATAAGGGAATTATTGTTGGAAAAACAACGGGGAAAAAACATAGTAGTGATGGTTTACATACAATTATAAAATTAGTTTTATATCCGAATAAATTAATGCTGCCGATTAATACAAAGATATATCTTAAAAAAGAAAAAAAGGATAATAAAGAAAAAGATTTTTTAGAATTTATATATCCTAAAAATCCTTCTAAGATTTTAATTTCGAATTACGCTACTTTGGATGGTTTTGTTTCATCTGATATGGATATATTTTTAGCTTCTCAAAATCCAGAAAGTATCGAGGCAATAAGAGAAAATTTGTTTAAGACAATTCAAAATCTTGCTAATGCATCACAAACACTTTCTGAAATACTTGATAATGTAAATTCAACATTAATATCAAGTAAGAAAAATATTGTAAATACAACTAAAAATATAGAGAATATGACAAATAAAGTTGATAATTCATTAAATCAGGATGCTCTCGATGATACTATGTTGAATATTGAACAGACAACCCGAAATATAAATGATATTTTAACAGACACAAATACAAGTCTTATGCCTTCGGTTAATTCTACTGCAAATAATGTTGACGGAATTACTGAAAATATTAACGCTATAACTTGTGGGATAAGAAAAACCCTAAGAAAAAAATGCGGAATGATACGATTGATTTTTGGTCAGGTTATTGATGAATGTGATTAATTTGTTTAAAAATTTGATACATTTTTTAAAATTATGATTTGTATTAGATAAAAATTTTTGTACACAATATTTTATTTCTAAGGATTCTACCTTAATGGATAAATGTATTAAATTGTATTAAAATAACAAAAAAGACAACTAAATTGTTGTCTTATAGAATCTGGGGCGGAAGGATTCGAACCTCCGAGATGCCTGGACCAAAACCAGGTGCCTTACCACTTGGCGACGCCCCATCAGGCAATATAATGATATTATATAAATATTTTTTGTCAAGATTAATGGTTTAATCTGGACCTTTTGGTTACATTAGTTATAGCAGAAATTAAATCTTGAATAAAGTCTTCAATATATTCCTGGGTTGTCATCCCGTTAATTACGACATCGGCTATATCCATTGTTGGTCTTATGTGTCTGAATGCCGTTTGATTAACATCATGAAATTGCATTTGAGCAGCTAATCCGGTTTTTCCTCTGCTTGTTGCTCTTGCAAACCATCTGTCTTTTATAACTTCAAAAGGTGTGTATACGTATATTTTAACATCGATAATATCTCTTAAACTTTCATGAAGTACATATAATCCTTCGTTTAGGAGTAACTTAGCCGGTTTTTTTAGCACGGTATCTAATTTGCTTTCGCAAGTAACAAAATTGTATAAGGGTGAATATATTTCTTTACCTTGTTTTAATTCGATTAAATGTTTTTTCATTAAAGCTAAATCAATAGCATCAGGAGTGTCAAAACTAAAGCCTGTTTCAAAAAGTTTTTCATAATTTCCTGCTTCAATTAATTCTTTTGAAGCGTCTTTATAATAGTCATCACAACATATTACTGTATATATATTATTAGTATCTGACTTTATACAGGCCTTGGCGGCATTTTTTACTAAAGTTGTTTTTCCTGAGGCACTTTCGCCGGCTATAGCCATAAGAAAGGTTGAATTTTTCTCTGTTATTGCTTTTCTTGCAATATTAAAAATAAAACCCTCGTTTATTCTTAAAATTAACGGTTGTTTTTGTTTTTTGTCTTTTGCAATTACATTTCTGATATTTTCTAAAATTTCAGAGACCATTTGCATGTATGCTATTTTTTTTGCCTGTTCTATTTCGTTTTTATCTGAATTCATATTGTATTAACCTGATTTTATTCTTTAGTTAAAGAAAAATCACTTTCATCTGTCAATTCATTCTCAAGTAGCTTATAGGCAATATAAGCTCCCGTAGCCAACGCTTTTGGGTCAAGTCCCGTTTTTTGTGACAGTTCAATGATGGCAGTATTGAGCTCGGGGTTTTCATCTTTTATATAATGAATCATATTTTTTCGCCAAGCAGAAATATCCACAAGAACTTCATTTATTAATTTTTCAACATTTTCAACAGAAATAATTGGTTGCATAAAGTAATTATATTTTAACTACATAATAGAGTCAATTTTATTTTTTTTCTTAATATTACTCGTTAAAATGCTTTTTAAATAGTTTCATTGAACAATATGAACCGCACATTGTACAAGGTTTTCCTTCTTTTGCAAGATTTACACCATCAAATGCGGTTTTATCAAGTGCATTTTCAATTTGTTTTTTCCAATCAAGTTCTACTCTTGCTTTTGAAATTTCGTAATTTTTCTTTATTGCATCAGCGTTTCCTCTGGCTAAATCTGCGCAATGTGCGGCAATTTTTGCGGTTATTATACCTTCTTTAACTTGAGCAGAGTTTGGAAGTCCGATATGTTCTGCTGGAGTTACATAACATAAAAAGTCTGCTCCATGGTATGCTGCCAGCGCTCCTCCTATAGCTGAAGTTATATGATCATATCCAGGAGCACAATCGCAAGCTAAAGGTCCAAGAACATATAAAGGTGCATAGTCTGTTAGTTCTTTTATGGTTTGAATCATTGAAGGAATTTTATTGATAGCTACATGTCCAGGGCCTTCAACCATGGTTTGAACCCCTACTTCTCTTGCACGTTTAACGAGTTCACCTAAAACTATTGTTTCTGCAACTTGGGCTCTGTCGCCGGCATCTGCTGTGCATCCGGGTCTTAAGCCGTCACCTAATGACAAAGTTACATCATAAGGTTTAACAAGGTCCAATAATTCATCATAATATTCATATAAAGGATTTTCTTTGCCTGTTGTTTTAATCCAACAAGCAAGCATTGCTCCGCCTCTTGAAACAATGCCTGTTAATCTTTTTTGTCGTTCAAGTTGTTCAATTACAAATTTTGTTACTCCGCAATGTACGGTAATAAAATCGACGCCATCAGAGCATTGTTTTTCAATATCTGAAAAAAGTTTATCTTTGCTCAATTTTGCTATGCTTTTAAATTCATCTAGTGCCTCTTTTCCTGCCTGATACATTGGAACTGTGCCAACAGGAAGTTTTGTTGAACTTAAAATGGCTTGTCTGGTTTCATCTACATAATTTCCGGTAGATAAATCCATTAAAACGTCTGCCCCTGCTTGTTCGATTATTCTGACTTTGTCAAGCTCTTGGTCAATGGTGGATTTTTCATTTGAGGTTCCGATATTGGCGTTTATTTTAACTTTTAGTCCTTCTCCAACTGCAATGGGGATAGAGTCTGTTCTTTTATTATTTTTTAAAATTACTATTCTTCCTTGTGCAACTTTGCTTCTAATATATTCAACATCACATTTTTCTATTCTTGCGACTTGATATACTTCGTCCGTTATCACGCCTTGTTTTGCTTCAATTATTTGAGTAGTCATTTTATCTCCTATTTATTTTTATATACCCGATGAACTTCTTTTATTTGTTTTTTGGATAAAGTGCATGCTCCACCAAGAACTTCTGCTCCAAAGTATATTTCTACATAACTTTTTAATAATTCTAATTTATAAAATGCATTTTGAAGGTTTTCTGCTCCTAATATTACCCCATGGTTTTTTAAAAGTACCGCTGAATATTTTTCAAAATATTCACCGACGGCTACAGCTAATTCTATTGTGGATGGACAATAGTATGGTATTATTGGTACCTGTCCAAAAGTAAGTGAAAAATCAGGTAAAATTGCCTTATCGATGGGCTTTCCTGCGACCGCAAATGCTGTTATTAAGGGACAATGACAATGTATTATTGCATTAATGTCATCACGCTTTGTATAAACTTCAGAATGCATGATTTTTTCGCTTGAAGGTTTTTTATTTCCGTTTAAAACGTTTCCATCATAGTCTATAAGAATAATATCTTCTTCATTCATATCATTTAAACATACTCCGCTTGCGGAAATATAAATTCCGTTTTTTGTTTTTATTGAAATATTGCCACTTGTAGACGGTGACATTCCTTTTTGATAAAGTCTTTTTGACCAATATAAAATTTCTTCTTTGGTACCTTGTTGAATGAAATCCATAAATGCTCCATAATTTTTTATAATTTTATTGTACTAAAAAAATATTTATGTTTAAATAAAGTTAGCAATATTTTATAAATATTGACTCTAATGAAAAGGTTGGTAAAATTTCATTAAAAAAAATATTAAACTCGCAAAAAACGCAGGCTTTTGTTATGGCGTAAAAAGAGCTGTTGATACTACAAAGAAACTTAAATATGAAAATCCTGAAAAGGTTGTTTCGGTTTTGGGTGAACTAATACATAATTCTCGTGTTATTTCTGAATTAGAAAAACTCGGAATTAAAACTATAGATGCTTTGCCTGAACGAGGCGAAGGGATTTGCATAATCAGAAGTCATGGCGAAAGCAATGATGTGTTTGAGGAAGTTCAAAATAAAGGTTACGAACTTGTTGATTTAACATGTTTTGACGTTAAGAAAGTACAAAATAAGGCTATGGAATTAGCTCAGAATGATTATTTTGTAATTATTTTGGGAAGAAAGGAGCATCCTGAGGTTAAAGCAATTTGTGCTAATGCTCAAATGTGTGCAAGTGATAAAAATAATGTATTTGTTGCAAAAAATATTGATGCCTTAAAAGAAATTGAACCAATTATAAAAAAAGCTAAAAAAGTTGGCGTTGTGCTTCAGACAACGCAAACTAAAGAATATTTATTTGAAGTTGTAGATTATCTTTCAACTATTTGTAAAATTTTAAAAGTTGAAAATACAATTTGTCCTTCTACATCTCTTAGGCAAGCTGAGGCAAAAAAGCTTGCAAAAATATCAGATTTAATGGTGGTTGTTGGTTCTAAGAAAAGCGCAAATACAACACATTTAGCTGAAATTTTATCTCAAATTACAAAAACAATTCATATACAACATCAAGATGAACTTGAAAATTATAGAAATGATGTATCTTTAGCAAAAAATATAGGAGTAACTGCAGGTGCAAGCACACCTGATAGCATTATTCAGGAAGTTATAAATAAATTAAATACAATATAGAAAGGATAAAAAATGACAAATGAAACTATGTCAAATGAAGAATTTGAAAAATTGCTTTTGAATTCTTACACTTACAAAATTAATGTAGCTGACGTTGTAAAGGGCGTTGTTGTAAAAAAGGAAAAAGATGGCTTTTTAGTTGACATTGGTGCTAAAACAGAGGCTTTTTTACCAAATCGTGAAATTTCAAATTTTGCGGATAAAAATGTTGATGATGTTGTTAAATTGTGGGATGAAAAAGAATTTTATATTATCAAAGATGAAGAAGATGACGAAGTCGCTATTTTGTCTTTGAAAAAAGTCTCTTGTGCTCAAGCTTGGCAAAAACTTGTTGATTTTAAAAATGCAAATGAAAATGTGATGGCTAAGGTTGTGTCTTCTGTTAAAGGAGGTTTAATAGCTGAGATTGAGGGATTAAGAGGTTTTGTTCCTTCAAGTCAACTTAGAACTGGTGCTCCTTCTGAAATGCAGGTAGGACAAGAAATTGAAGTTAAAATTCTTGAAGCAGATCCTAAGAAAAATAAACTTATACTTTCTCAAAGACAAGTTTATACTCAACAAAGAGAAATGGTTGCCGATGAAATTATTTCAAAATTAGCTGTTGATCAAGTTGTTGAAGGCGAAGTTGTCAGAATTGCCGACTTTGGTGCATTTGTTGATATTGAAGGTATTGATGGTTTGTTACCAATTTCTGAAATTTCTTGGGAAAGAATTAAACATCCTAGCGATATTATTCAATTAGGACAAAAAATTGAAGTTAAAATTATTAAAATAGATGAAGATTTAAAAAGAATTTCTCTTTCATTAAAAAGAATGGGTGCAAATCCTTGGGAAGAAATTGTTGACAAATTTAAAGAAGGTGATGTTATAAAAGGTACCATTAATAAAATTACTTCTTTTGGTGCTTTTATTAATATATATCCTGGAGTTGAAGCTTTGTTACCTTCATCTGAAATAGCCGATGGGCAAGTAAATATTAATTCTATGTTCAATCTTGGTGATGAAATTGAAGTTTTAATTAAAAAGTTTACTCCGCAAGAACATAGAATTGGACTTTCTATGAAAGATATCCAAAAATAATATTTTATTTTTATAAAAAGCTCCTCAACGAGGAGCTTTTTATATTAAAATTTTTAACCTCTCTTTACAATATTTGTTAGAGGTTCCCCGTAACTGTCAAAATGTCCTGTTGTTTCTTCTATTGTATATGTTATTGAAGAATCTTTTTCTTTTAAATTGTTTGCAAATTTAACTGCGTCATTAATGTCTGAATATTCACCCATTAAATCTGGATTATATGAGCCCTGTTTTTTTACATACACATTGTACATTTTTTTCTCCTTTTTTTTATTTTATGACTACAAAAGCAATTGCTTTATTTTTTTCATGTGAAAAAGAAATTAAAAAATCATATTTTTTATATTCATTTACTAAGATATTAATATATGGTGCCCCATTTTCTTTTTTTAGAATTTCAATTTCCCGAAAAGTTGGTTTTTTGGCTCCAATAGTACTAAGAGCTTTAATTGTTGCTTCTTTTGCACAAAACCTTGCACAAAGATGTTGTGCAAAATATTTTTTAGATAAGCAATAGTCGAGTTCTTTTTTTGTAAAAATTCGATTTAAGAATTTTTTATCTTTATTTTCAAATCTTGAAATTTCTTCTATGTCTACACCAATAGCTAACATACGTTAATCTTATCATAAACGTAAAAAAAAGCCCTCATTTCTGAGGGTTTTTGAAAATCTTTTTGCTTGATTCTCGTGTAGAAAAGGTTAGTGTGTTAGT
>CALUWK010000001.1 GCA_944324475.1 Candidatus Gastranaerophilales bacterium | reverse complement strand
TGTTTAGTTGAACAAGATTCACATTTACATTCAAATACATTTTTATATTCACCAGAAGGACATGTTTTTGAACACATAATACATTTTTTAGGGTTTTTTGTGCATAGCATACAAGCACCATCTGAATCAGGGAAAAGTGTTGAACATTTATATGTTACACCACCAGAAGATCCTCCAGATGAAGAAGTAGCAGAAGAAGCAAGTTTTTTTGATATTACGGGAGAAAATGCTGCAAGTAAAATAGCTATAGTAATAAAACTTATGCCAAGTTCGATTAGAGAGAAAGCTTTTGTGTGTTTTGATTTATCTTTGTTCATTAATTTAACCAAAAATAATAATTTTATACTAAAAAAATCTCATAAATTTATTTTTTTATATAAATTTCATGAAATATTTTAGCAATATATACTAAAATAATCAAGTTTAATTAGTATAAAATTATAATTAATTTTTATTCTCTTTAATAAATACTATAATTAGGGAGAAAATTATGGATGAATTAAAACAAAAATTTGGTGCAAGAATAAAAGAACTAAGACGCTCAAAAAATTACACTCAAGAAAAACTTGCAGAAATAACCGATATGGATATACCTAATCTATCTAATATAGAACGAGGAAAAAAATTTGTAAGCTCAAGCACACTACAAAAACTTGCAAATGCTCTTGGCGTTAGTGAAAATGAACTTTTTAATTTTGAACATATTAAAACAAAAGAAAATTTAATAAAAGAAATCATTGTTCAAATCGAAAATTCAAATTTAAACGAATTAAAATTTATCTACAAGACCATAATAAATCTAAATGAATTTAAAAATAACTGACCCATTTATTAATTTTTGTAAAACTTTAAAACAATTCTGCAATTAATTTCATTTAAATCACTTTATTAATACATAAGGTAGTTAATAATTGAGAGAAAAGTTATGACAGAATTAGAACTCAATGCTTTATTTAACATTTCCCCTGAAAAAATTAGAAATGTTTATGCAACAAACACGATTAAAAATGTTCAAGAGATTCAAAGAATTGTTAAGATTTTTTCTATTGCCAAAGAACAAAGAAAAACTTCGCAACCAATTTCAGCAAGAGGTTTAGCGGCTTTTAAAACAATATTAACAAGCAACAACTAATCAAGCTGCGCTTGAATATCAACATTTATTTGCTCAACTTTTTTACAACCGTCTTTTTCGTATGTTGAAACCATATTCTTGCCGTTATGCTTTGAATAATACAAAGCGGTGTCAGCAGCGTTAATCAGTTCTTTTGCTTCCTTGCCGTCAGTTGAATACTGAGCAACACCCATCGAGACAGTCGGAGATAAGTCTTGTGTTTCATTAACCTTAACAACGATTTTAGAAATATTTTTTCTTATTCGCTCTGCTATAACACAAGCATCTTCTTTATCTGTTTCAGGAAGTATTACAACAAATTCCTCACCACCATATCTTGCAGGAATATCAATTTTTCTGACACTTTCTTGAAGCACAATAGCAAGATTTTTCAAAATAGTATCGCCAGTTAAATGCCCGTAAGTGTCATTAATTCTTTTAAAATTATCAATATCCATCATAATTAATGACATATTTCTTTTATATCTTGAGCATCTTCTTATCTCATTTTCTAGTAAAGTATAAAAATGACGATAAATATATAGCTTCGTCATACCATCCTTTGTGGCAAGCTCGTATAATTTAGCATTATCGATTGCAATAGCAGCCTGATTTGCAAGAGAAGTTATGAATTCCAAATCTTTTTGATTAAAAAGTTTATCGTGTTTTTTATTTGTAATATTTATAACCCCTATAACCTCACCTTTTGCAATTAAAGGGACACACAAAAGAGACTTAGTATTAGATAAAACTTCTTTTACTATAAACCTTGGATCTGCAGAACCTAAATTTGTAATTATAGGTTTTCGCTCCAAAAAAACAGTACCAGCAATACCCTCGCCAACTCCGATCTTTGCACATTGCACAGCTCCGTTATTTATGGCTTCTTCTAATTTTTTGTCCTGTAAACCAGAAACTATCCTGACTTGCAAGGCATTAAGGGAATAATCATAAAGCATTAAAGAACCTTTTTCAGCATCCAAAGTAATTAATGCCTTCTGAATAATAACCTGCAACAACCTTTTGAGGTCATCAATAAAATTAACAGCCTGAGAAATATTATAAAGTATCGAAATATTATGCAAAGATTTTTGTAATTGCGCAATTTCCTCGTCTTTTTTAATTTTACGATAATATTTGGCAATCACGGGTTCAATATAATCAAATGCACTGTTTAAATTATCAAAAGTTTCTTTTGAAATGGGATTTTCGGGGTTTTCTTTTATAAAACAAAAACAAATAGGAGTCAGGTTATTGAAAAAAACCCGCACATGACTTGGATCTAATGATAATATGTTATTATGCTCCAAAAAAGGCTTAAAAAGATGGGCCCCGTCAGAATCTTTCATGACTGTTAATTTGGCTTTATTAACAGCATCCCAAAAAGGAGAATTTCCTTCTTCACACTCAAAAAATTCATTATTTCTCACTTTTTCATTAGAAAGAATACACTTAAAATGTTGATTTTCAAGAAGATAAACTGTAATAGCATTAGAATCAATTTGTTCAGCTATATATTCCTCTAAACCTTTCAAAAGTTCATATACATCATCCGTTTGATTAGCGATTGTGCTAACTTCAAACATCATGCTAAGATATTTAATATTATTTTCCAACGATTGTTCTTCAGGCATAATCAAAAAATTTTGCAAACTAACACTTTAAATTATAAATGTTAAATGATTAAAAATCACTTTTTAAATTTTAAATACATTATTTGGAGGAAAAATTGAACGAAATTTGCAAAAACTGGTCAACCTGGCTTAAAAAAACAAGATTCTCATACATGGACGAAAATCAAAAAGAACAAACACTTAATTGGCTCATTGCAGTAAGAAACAGTGTTTTAAATCTTGCAGATCTAAAAGAAGGCTTAAAAATAGCAGATTTTGGATGTGGTTCGGGACTTTTAGCATTTGGTGTTTTAGAAAAATTCGAAGATAAAGTTGAGTTAATATTTTCTGACAAATTTCAAGACTGTCTTGATGAATGCAAAAAAATACTAAATGAAACCAAAATTAAAAATAATGCAAAATTTTTAAAAACAGATGCATCTAACATAAAGCTTAAAAATAATTATTTAGACAGATTAATGACAAGATCCGTCCTGGTTCATATAAAAGACAAAAAACAAGTATTTAGTGAATTTTACAGAGTTTTAAAACAAAAAGGAATTTATGCAGGTTTTGAACCAATAATATCTGAAAACACAAGATATTACGAGCTTTTAACTCCTAATCAAATTAGTGATTACGAAGAATTTAAACAAGCAGAAAAAGAATTCATGAAAAATCCTGATGATGCTTTAGTCAATTTTAATGCAGAAAGCTTGGATAAAAATCTGCTTGAAGTAAACTTTTCCAATGTTACAATTAATGTAGAAATAGCTTCATCAAAATATATTCCAACAAAAGAAACAATTATAAACTGGTTACAAACTCCCCCTGCACCTGACCAAAAATCAATGAAAGAGAGATTTTTAGAATATTTTGACGAAAAAAAAGTTAACAACTACATCATAGAAGTTCAAAACGCTTTGAATAATAATATGGTTGAAATAAATTCAAAAACCGCATTTATAAAGGCAATAAAATAATGCAGAAAATAAACAGAAAATGCCAAGGTTGCTTCAAAGTTCAAAATCGAGAACTAATGATTAAAATAACAAAGTTAAATAACGGGCTTTTAAAAATAAATCCTTCCTCAAAAGAACTTGGAAGAAGTATATATGTCTGCAAAAATATTGAATGTATTAAAAATTTAATCAAAAAGAAAAGAATTAAATCTGCTCTTAAATATACAAATGCAAATGAAATTATAAAAATAGAAGAAGAATTAAAAAAAATGCTTCCTTGTTAAGGAAGCATTTTATATTTTTTGTAAAACTATTTTTTCTTGGCAACCATTTCTTTGAATTTTTTACCAGCAGAAAAAGCGGGAACAGTTTTTGCAGCAATTTTAATTTCTTTACCTGTTTGAGGATTTCTACCAACTCTTGCTGCTCTTTTTCTAGCTTCAAAAGTACCAAAACCAACTAAAGTAACTTTCTTTCCTTTTGAAACGGTTTTTTGTACAGTCTCAATAACAGCGCCAATAACTTCTGCAGTTTCTTTTTGAGAAAGCTTAGCACTTGTAGCTACTGCTTTTACCAATTCTTCTTTGTTCATATCTAACTCCTATTATGTAATACAAAACTATTATACACATTTATCCCTTATTTGCAAGCATTTTAAGTTTAAAATTCATTATTTTAGCTTATTTACAAATTACAATCAGTCTTTTTTAGTCTTAAGCCTTGAAAAACTAATATCTTTATAAAAATAATTTAAAATTTGGCGAGCACTAAAACCCCTATTTGCAAGATTGTTTGCACCATACTGGCTCATGCCAACTCCATGTCCGTTCTTTCTTATACCTCTATCAAAACCTTCAACAGATTGAATATAAGGCAAGTCATGATTCCATACTTCGCCAGCCGATATTGTTCTTCCGCCTGATGCTGCATGATAATATGCGGGAATAATTTTATTATCATAAGTCAATACTTCGCCCCTAGTAGAAAGGACAGCCCTTGTAGTTTGAGGGGTTTCACTGCTTGCACCACCATAAGCTTGATCGGCAGGCGTATCTTTAAGATCATAACCTCTAGAACCTCTCTTGTTCAAATTTGCAAGAGCATAACTTCTTGCAGCAATAGCTTGAGCCTTATGAGCCTCCTCATTCCATTTTGAAGGCATTTCAGCAGGTACAACACCCATTAAATACTCTTCTAAAGGCAGTGAATTAACTATTGTTAAAGTTCCTTCAATATTATATATGACAATATCTCCTCGATACCATCTTTTTTTTGTTGCTAAAAAACCTTTACTTTCAGGATTTTGTATAAATATTGCATTTGTAGAACAATCATAATATCTTCCCTTAACTTTTATTGCTATAGAATCACCATAAGCTTTAATTGAATAAGGAAAAAAAGAACGAGAAATAAATAAAAGTTTTCCTGTATTTGCATCCCTAAAAGAAGCATTTTGAGAGCTTCCTACATAAGTTTTTTTAACTCCTTCACCCAAACCTATTCTAATTGCATGAGCACTTTGAGTAAAAAAAAGCATAACAAAAAAAATAAAAATAAATTTTATTAAAAAATTCAAATTAATTTTTTCGATAAAACACTTCATAACCTTCACCAAAATATTAACACATCAATATAAACATGTGTATATTAGAGTTTATTACAAATTATACCAATGAAATTGTCATAAAAATCTTATAAAATAAGTTAAAAACGGTACTATTATGCGTAGATTTGTACAAAATAAAAAAATAACCGAAAAAAAACTTGAAGATTTAAAGGTTAAAGAATATATGGATAAATACATAAAAGAATTACAAAGACACTTTGATGTGTCAGATAAAAGAATGCGTACCATTTTATATCAAGTATATCAAGAATTTAGCCCTTATAATTTCTTAAAAAATTTTTTAAAAAATCAAATAACTATGATAAAATCCTTATATAATCAAAAATTCAATTTAAAAGGAAAATAGAATGTCTGATGAAATTGATGTAAAAAGCTTTCCAAACGGAATATTCGGTGCAACAACTTATCTGGTGTATGATAAAAAAACCCTACAAGCCGCAATAATTGACTGTACTTGCTCAGTTAATGAAATTGAACAAAAAATAAAAGAAAAAGGACTAAATTTAAAATATATTTTAATAACCCATGGTCATTTCGATCATGTTTATTGCATTAAAAAAATGAAAGAAAAATTTCCATCCTCTCTTGTTTTTATGCACAAAGATGATTTACCTTTGCTAAAACAAGTTGAAGTTCAATGTTCAATGGCAGGAATTGAAGGAATAGAAATACCTTGCATAGATGGACTATTAGATGAAAAAACACAAAATCTTAGATTAGGAGAAAACGAAATTAAAATAATTCACACAAAAGGACATTCAAAAGGAGGAGTTTGCTACTTAATAAATGATTCTCTTTTTTCAGGGGATACTCTTTTTCGTGAATCAATAGGAAGATGCGATTTGTTCGGAGGCTCTTATACTGAAATTGAAAAAAGCATCAAACAAAAACTTTTTGAACTTAATGAAAACACAATAGTGTACCCTGGACATGGAGAAAAAACCACAATAGCACACGAAAAAAAATATAACCCTTATTTCGGCTCTAATTATTAAACATTTGTTTTTTTAGCATGTTTTTTCCATAAATCATAAATTGGAATACCCAAAAAAGTTATAAATAAACCAGGAACAGTATATCCGGGTTTAAATATTGTTAAACCTGCAACTATAAAACCTGCCAATATAACAAAAGTTATAGGAACAAAATTGGGAACCTTATATACATCTTTCACATTAGTATATATTTTTCTCATTTTAAATATTCCAAAAATAGTTATTGCATAAAAAATTATGGACGAATAAATAACATAATCCAATAGTTGCGTATAATTTCCCCATAAAATCAAAACACATACCCAAAAGCATTGAAGCCACAAGGAATTTTGAGGAACTTTAGTTTTTCTATCTATATAGGCAAGACTTCTAAAAAAAACTCTTTCTTTCGCCATTTTATAATATACCCTTGACCCTGTTAAAATCATACCATTTGCACATCCAAAAGCAGAAATTGCTATAACAACAGCAATAATTATTAAACCCTTTGAACCAAAAATATTTTGCATCATTTGAGCAACTACAATATCTTCGGGGGAAGTCTTAATTAAATCCAAAGGCAAAGTCGATAAGTATATCATATTCAAAATAAAATATAACGAAATTACGAGCATGGTACCTATAAACAAAGCTTTTTTAATATTTTTTTTAGGATTTTTAATTTCAGACGTTATAAAAGTAACATTATTCCAGGTAATCGATGCAAACAAAGCTCCCACAACACTTGCAGAAATTATTTTTAAAATATCAAAATTAAACTCTAAACTATTATTAATTGAAGAAAAATTTGAAGCCAATATATCAAAATTAAACCCAAAAAATATGCCGCAAAAAATTATTCCCACAATAGATAAAACTTTTGTAACAGTAAAAATATTTTGAGTTAAAATTCCAGCCTTGACTCCTCTTGAATTAATAAAAGTTATAAATAATACTGCTAAAATTGCAAAAATCTGTTGATTAGAAAGACTATATGTTCCAAAAGACAAAATTTTATGACTTGAATCAATAAAGGGAAATATTAAACCTAAAAACTTTGCCATTGCTATATTCACAGCAGCAAGAGTCCCTGTCTGAATAACAAGAAAGAGAGTCCAACCATACAAAAAAGCAACTTTTCTTGAAAAAATTTTCTCTAAATAGATATATTGACCACCTTCATGAGGAATAGTAGAGGACAACTCGCCATAACTTAAAGCTCCCAAAAGAGTTATAAAACCAGCTAAAATCCAAACAAAAATCAAAAGTATCGCACTGTCAGAAATTCTTGCAATATGCGAAGAAACAATAAAAATTCCGCTTCCTATCATGGAACCTGCAACTATTGATATAGAATCTTTTAGGGATAGTGTTCTTTTAAGTTCTGACATAAACCCATAATATCATAAAATTATTTGCTATTTTCTTTTACTCCAACAAATTCATCACTATTTGTCAACTTACGTCTTATCATATATTGAATTTTAGGAATTAAAAATCCAAGTGCATAAATTGAAATAGTTGTTCCCAGGACATAAAATATAAAATTTTTTCTTATGTTACTTTTTGCAACATTTTCAACAAAAGTTGAATCTATTGTGCAATTTTTCTTTTGTGCCTTTTTTTCAATTTGTAAAATAAATTCCTCTATTGATTTTCTAATTTTATCAACCCTTTTAGCAGAAATAAAACGATTTTTTTGTTTATATGCACCATCTGTTACCCTTTCCATAACATCATGCAAAAATCCAGCATCACTTATCCAACCGCTTTTAACTATATCTTCTGCTTGTGTTTTACTTAAAACGAACTCTCCTGCTAATTCAGGCTGCAATTTTGCCATTAAATCGGCTTTTATATCATATTTTGAAAAAACTTTTTTAAATTCATCAAGAGTTACTGATTTTTTATCTTTAAACATTTCATCTATTCTTCTTAAATCTGACAGTTCAGCCCTGCCTATAGCTTTATTTAAAAAATTATATTTATCTGTTAAATTAGATTTTTCAAGTCTCTTTTTTAGCATTTCAACAGTTACATCAAGAACTTTTGGATTAATATCAGTATTTGAAGTTAATTTATTTAAAAAATTAACGGTATGTTGAGTTGAAAAAAGATAAAAATATATTGAAGCAATATCTCTAAAAGGATTTTCTACTCTTTCAGACTCTGATCTAGCATTCAAAAATCTTCCGCTAACAACACCAATATCAGTAGTTAAAAGACGAGCAGTTGAATTATTTTCAATAATATTTGCAAAATTATATAATCTTGAAGTAAAAGAAATACCTTTTATTCTATCTTTAAATTCATCAAATGTAATATTTTTTTGATTATTAACAATAGCTTCATTATTATTTTGTTTTTGCTTTTTCAGTTTATTTTTTGTAATAAAATGATTAATTTTAGGCAAACCAAAACCTATAAACAAAGTAGCAATAACTGTACTTAAAAAAAGATTTGCGGTTTTAAATTTTAAAGCAGACTTATCAACACTTTCAAGTGGATTTCTTAAATAATCAAAACCCAAATCAAAATCAAAATCATCCCTTTTTAAAACCTTTTTTCCTATTTTCTCACCAAGCTTTTTAAGCATTTGAACACCCCACAACCAAACAACTGCACTGGTTCCTTGCTCTACTATACGTTCAGAAGCTTCAATTTTACCACTTTTTTTATTTGCGCTGTATGCTCTGCCGCTTGTCACTCCAGTTTCTATTATAAGAGTGGGAATAATAGCATTTGGATTATAAAACATCCCCAAAGGTTTTGATAACAAAGAAATATTTTTAAAATTTAAATCATTTTGAAATTTATTTACTTTCATAATCAAATGTTTTTAAACATCTAAATAAAAAAATTTGCTTTTAAAAACAAATATTTAATTTTGTAAAATTAAAAAAATATACTCCTCTTTTAATTCGGTTTTATGATTAAATATTATAATTATGAAACACTTAACACTAAATGACATTAAAATAGCCAAACCCGATTTTCATATTTCAAAAACACCAAAAGGTCAAATAGTAACCTCTTGGCTTATAAAATGGATTGAACATTCCTTGGAATGTGGTATTGCAGACATAGGAGATTTTATCCCTTCAAAAGAGGAACTTGCATCTTTCTTAAATGTTTCAACAGCAACAATTCAAAATTCAATCAGACAAGTTAAAAATTTAGGATATTTCAATTCAAAACAATCTATAGGTACCTGCATTGCAGATTTTTATTCAAAAGACATTAAACAACAAGACGAACTTTACCATGGTACTTTAGCAGAATGCAAAATTAAAAAAATCGTTCTTGATAAAAAAATTAAATTGAACTCACCCCTTCCAAGTATAAAAGAACTTTCTAATATAACAGATATTTCACAGAATACGATTCGCTTTAGTCTTGTTAATCTGGCAAACAAAGGTCATTTAAAAAAAATCTCCCAACGCGGAAATAAATTCTCATGGATATATATAAAAGAATTTGAACTAACAAAAGAAGAAATAACCAATGGAATAAATGATGAGAATTTTACCCTAACACATCAACTCATAGACAAAATTCAAAAATATATTGAAAAAACATACAAAACAGGTGAAAAAATTCTTCCCAATATAGCATTTTCAAGAATGTTTGATGTAAGCATCAAAACAATCAATGATGCAATGAAAATTTTAAATGCTAAAAAAATTATTCTTTCACGCAGAGGAAGATATGGAACAATATATCTTGGAAACAATAAAAACACAAAAACAGACTTTACAAGCTCTGAAAGAAGAAAAAACACCATTCCTCAAAGCTATGTTTACTCTTGGCAAAAAACTTTATCTCATCTTAAAAAATACATAATTCAAAATTATGAAATAGGAGATAAAATTGCCCCCATAAGAGAACTAGCAACAATTTTAAATGTCAGCCCCAACACAATAAGACGAGCTTTAGCCGATATGTTTGACAACAACTACCTAATTTCAAAAAGAGGAAAAACAGGCGGCATTTTTATAACAGAAATGCCCCAAGAAGAAACCGAAACATACAGATGGCTTGCAATAAATCCTGATGTTGTAAATTTCAACAATTAATATAGACATTTTACAAAAAATCCTTAAATATAATTTAACTAAATTCATACAAATATATGAATTTTATTGAAAAAATTTAATTTAAAAACCCTCAGAACCGTATTATATTTCAAGGGGAAAGAGTAAAATTTATGTTTAGTCCTAAAATTCAAAATTATATTAACTCATCAGGTCAAATGCAAGCTTTTAGCAGGGTAAATGAGCTAAACAACTACATTAACTCAATTTACCCCAAAGAAAATATTGAACAAACAAAAAATTTAAGTGCATTCCAAGAAATTCTAGCAGAATCCAAAGAAGAAAACAAAGCCCCCAGTGTTTTTGAACTTGACCCCCCTCCCAATATTAAAAAAATCAAACCTCTTCCCTTCGGGTCATTAACAAAAAATATTGAAAATTCATCAGACAAATCTAAAATAGCGATTTTAGGATACATCAAAGATGCAAGTGAAAAATATGGAGTTGAAGAAAAACTTATTAAAGCTCTAATTAAACAAGAATCAGGTTTTAATCCTGATGCAATTTCAAAAGCAGGAGCCAAGGGATTAATGCAATTAATGCCTTTAACAGCAAAACATCTGGGAGTTAATAATATATTTGACCCTAAAGAAAATATCGAAGGCGGAGTTAAATATCTAAAACAAATGCTGGATAAATATAACGGAAATAAAATACTCGCACTTGCTGCTTATAACGCAGGTCCCGGTGCCGTTGATAAATATAATGGAATTCCACCTTATAAAGAAACACAAAACTACGTAAGAGCAATATTAGCACAATACTTATAAAGGAATAAAAATGGATAAATTAAATCAGGTTAATTTTTTTAAAATGAATTCAGTTGAACCCATGCAATTAAACGGAAATATCTCAATTAATTCAGAAGACACTAATGTTAAAAATTTTAAAGATGTTATATCTGATATGATTATTCAAATGAATGAAATTACAAATAAACCAGAAAAGCTAACTATAGACGCAATGCAAGGAAAAGCCGATGTACATGATGTTATGGCAGCAATAGCACAATCAGAACTAACAGTTCAAGCCGCAACAACAATCACTGGTAAAATCCTTCAAACGTATGAGAAAATAATGCAAATTCAGATTTAACTTAACTTTCAAAGATTATAATAGTATAATTTAATTAAAGAATATTCTAAAATCTATGGAAAAATTTGACCTAAAACAAATAACTGAAAATAAACCTCTTTTCTACACAATTATTGCTTGTGGAGTTGCTGTTGCAATAATGTTTATTATGATGATTATTGCAATAAGTTCAAATTTAAGCACCCCAACCTCACAAAATGGAAAAATAAAAGCAGCCGAGCAAATAATTAAAAATGATCCAGTTACACTATTTACAACAGATAACACAGGTAAAGCTCTTGAAGTACAAGCACTTTTAGCTCGTGAACAAATTACCGCAACAAAAGTTGAAAATGGTTCTAAAGTAAGCATAGTACTAAAAGAATACACAAAAGACCAAAGAGATAGGGCCCTATTAGCCATTGTTAAAAGCGGCTTGATGGATGAACACACAGGACTTGAAATTTTTGATAAAGGTGATTTTACTTCAACCAAAGACGATAAAAAAATTCGTCTTATAAGGGCAATAAATGGTGAATTAGCAAGATTAATAAGAAAAATACCTCCTATTGAAAATGCTCAAGTATTTATCTCAATTCCCGAACAAACCTTCTTCTCACAAGACCAAAAACCCATAACCGCAACTGTTCAAATTACTATGCCTTCAGGTGAAAGACTTGATAATATGAAGGTTAAAGCTATATCAAATCTCCTTCTAGGAGCAGTTCATGGACTTCAATCAGACAATATATCCATAACAGATACAAACGGAACAGTATATAACTCCATAATTGGAGCATCTGATGATGCTATTGCAAAAATAGAAGAAAATGATAAATACATGCAATCAAAAGTTAATGCTCAACTAGACAGATTGCTTGGAAAGGGAAACTATATTGCTACTGTTTCAACGTTCTTAAAACAAGCACCCATTGAAAAAACAAGCATCTTATATGACCCTAATCAAAAAACTTCAGTAACCGAACAACGTTTTAGAGAAAACCTAGGAGATAATCAAAGCGATTCATCTTCAACAGGAATGAATCCTGTTAGCGTATATGTGCCAAATGGTGTTAAAACAGGAATTCAATCAGGCGCATCGTCGCAAGACAGACAATATTCAAGAACAGCAACCGAAACTCAATATGGCGTTTCAAAAACTCAAATAAATGAATACATGCAAGCAGGAACAATAGAAGAAATTACAGTTGCCGTATCTATTGAAGAAAGCGCAATACCAACCAATATGAGCTTATACGAACTCAAAAGCTTAATTGCAAGTGCTGCAAGCCCAAAAGTTAACCCTGAAGATGTTTCTATTGCTTTTGTTGAATCTAACAGTCTGGTTTTAGCTCCTGACAAAGAAAATGAGCTTCCAAAACCAGCAGAATCAGGTAACCCTTGGTGGCTCGTCGGCTCAATTCTTCTTGTAGGTTTAATAGCAGGTCTCACCCATATTGGAAAAAAAGTTAAAGATGAAGCAAAAAAACAAGAAGAAGAACTTGAATATTTAAGACAAATTGCAGCTTCGCAAGAACAACAACTCAAAGATGTTACAAACCAAGCATCTAATTTAATCGCACAACAAGAACAAATGGCACAAAGTTTTATTGAACAAAAAAACCAATACGCACTTGCGCTCGAACAAGCAAAATCAGTTGCGCAAGCTGCACCGAAACATAACCTTTCAGATGTAATTGATGAACTTGAAACTGATTTTAATAGCATTGATGAAAATGAAGCAATAGAAAAAATTAAAAATTGGATTGAAAGTGCATAAAGGAAAAATCGGGGGAGATGACAGAAACAGATTTAAAAAACTTCAATTACGATGCGTTTGCAAAGGACCTTTCAAGTCAAGCAAGCCAAGTTATTCCTGCCGACATAAAAACACCTGACAGAGAATTTGTTATTGAAATTATATACAGATTCTGCAAAATGGCAGGTGATGCCCTTGTAAAAGAAGAAAATTCAAAACTTAACGCACAAGAAGCAAGCCTTGTAACGCAATTTATAGGTGAGTGGATTTTTCACAAATCAATAGATATAATTCGTGCTCAAATCGAACCTAAGTACAGAGAAGGAATTCTACAAAAAATAGCTTTTACGGTCTTTGATATTGCAAAAAAAGCAATCGAAAATAAAATTCCACAAGAACAATTAATAAATCTTGTTGAAGCCCATGTTAAAAAATGCTTCTCAAAAACAATAGGAGATTTAAAGGAAAAAGGGATTATAACAGAACAAACTTCAACAAATGCGCTTTCGCAATCTAATATTGATGCTATGGCAAAAGAACAAGTTGAAGAAGAAACAACCGCAGAAATTGCTTCAATGAGCGATGCAAAAATAATTAAACTTGCATCTTTAGCTATTTTAATGAAAAATTTTTCAAGTGAAAAAACAAAAAACATTTTAATGAAATTCAACAAACCGGAAAGAGATGTCTTATTAAAATATCTTAAAATGCCGGATTTGGAAAAAAAACTGGATATAAAAGCAACTATGAGATGCTTTGATGAAATAAAAAATACGCTTCCGGAGGCTGTTGTTGTGAGTTATGATAAAGCTTTTAAAAAATTGTATAAAATTGTTAAAAATTCGGACAAAAATGAAATTTTAAGTATTATAAGAAACGAAAGACCTGCTGTAGTTGATTTTGTTTTATCCTGTTATGACAAAAAAAGATGCAAAATACCAGCTTATGTAGCAGATGTAATATCTAAATATTTAGAAGAAAATGTTTCATGATTATAAGAAATAAAATATCACAAAAAAAAGAACAATCATCAACTAAACAATCTTCAATATTAAAAGGCAATATAATAAAAAAAGAAGATTTAATTTCTGATACAAAAAAAACAGATGAACAAAAAGAAAAATTAAGCTCTGAGCAAAATAAAACTTTTTCAAATCCAAAAGAAGAAAGCTTTGAAAAAATTGATATTTCAAGTATTGATTTTAAACAAAGAGTAGAAAGAAGAAGGGGAGACAGACGCAGAGGATACAGAAGAATAGATGAACGCTCCCTTGTTTCAAGAGCTCAAGCCGAAGCACACTCCATTAAGGAACTTGCTGCTCGTGAGGGATATCAAAACGGACTTGAAAAAGCACAAAAAGAAATTGAAGAAATAAAAAACTCCTTATGTGAATTCTTATCATTAAAAGATGAAATGTATAATGAATTTTACCCTCACATAATAGAAATTTCCCTTGAAATTGCAAAAAAAATCATTAAAAAAGAAGTAGAAACAAATAATGATATTTTAAAAAATATCATTATGTCAACGCTTGAAGAAATAAATTCGGATGCTGAAAAAATCACCATAAAAGTAAACCCTGAGGATATAGAGTTTGCGTCTGCTTCACTGCCTGAAATTATTGAAGCAAAAAAACTTACAGTCAAAATAAATATTACCGAAGATCAAACCATCGAAAAGGGTAGTTGTCTAGTAATCGCCAATAACGGGGTAATAGATGCTAATTTTAAAACTCAACTTGCAGTCCTACAAAATGCTTTTGGAATATACAAAGGAGGACTTTAGCAAATGGCAGCTCCACCAAAAACCAATTCAAATCCAATGAGTGAAATTGCACTCGCGGGTTTCGTAATAATTCTGATTTTAATTTTACTCCTTGAAATGCCAAACTGGGTTATAAACTTTTCAATCAGTTTCAATATAACTCTTGGTGTCGTTTTATTAATGATTTCCTTATATGTCAATAAGCCACTGGAACTAGCGGCTTTTCCGTCTATTCTTCTTATAGGAACTGTCTTTAGATTGGTTCTTTCCATAGCTTCAACACGACTTATTTTAGCTAAAGGTGACGCAGGACAAGTGGTTGAAGCATTCGGGCACTTCGTAACAGGCGGAAATATGGTTGTTGGTGGCGTAATATTTTTAATTATTACCGTTGTACAATTTATGGTAATAACAAAAGGTGCCGAACGTATAGCAGAAGTCTCTGCAAGATTTGCGCTTGATGCCATGCCTGGTAAGCAAATGACTATTGATGCAGACTTTAACGCAGGTTTAATTTCACCAGATGAAGCTGTAAGACGTCGTGAAGAGCTCCAAAGAGAATCAAGTCTATTTGGTTCAATGGACGGTGCCATGAAATTCGTAAAAGGAGATACAATAGCTGGCATAATAATCACAATTATAAATATAGTCGGAGGTTTAATAATTGGTATTCTGCTAAATGGCATGCAACCTGCAGACGCAGTACAAAAATATACTATATTAACCATAGGTGACGGTTTAGCAGCACAAGTACCTTCTCTTTTAATGGCAATCTCATCAGGTATAGTAATGACACGTGCAACAGGTGGAGGAGCTGCTCTTGGTTCAGATTTAGCAACACAAATTTTATCCAAACCAACAAGCTTATTTTTAGCATCCGGCTTTTTAATTCTAATTGCACTAACATCAGGAATTACCGGACTTCCTTGGCTTCCGTTTGTTGTTTTTGCAATTATTTTAATTCTTGGCGGTTTATCTGTATTAGTTAATCTTGATGTACAACAACAACTAGGGCAACTTGACGCCGTAAAACAAAATATGCAAGATCTAGTCAATCCAAATAAAATGTACGAACGCTTAGGAGTTGATGTTCTTTCTTTGCAAGTCGGAGCAGGACTCCTTGTCATAGCAGACCCCGAACAAGACGGACAATTATTGGCTAAAATTGCCGCCCTACGCCAAAGAATAACCGATGATCTTGGATATATTATTCCAAATATAAGAATAATGGACTCATCCGCCATAGGTGATAATGAATATTTAATTTCAATAAGAGGAAATCCTGTTGCAACAGGAACGGTCTATCCAGGAAAACTAATGGTAATAGCAGATCAATATGATGCATTAGGCAAAAAATTACCCGATAATGCTATAGTATCTATTGAACCAACTTTTCAATCTCAAGCATATTGGCTTAATCCGCAGCATATAAACAAAAACGACAAAATTCAAGCAGTAGACGCTGTTGATGTAATAGTTACTCATCTGCAAGAGTGCGTAAGAAAATATGTTGATGAAGTCATGACCAAAACCGACGTATTAAAATTAATGGAACTTGTAAAATCACAAGATCCGACCCTAGTTAATGACCTTGTTCCAACAATAATTTCAACATCTGATTTAAGAAAAATCTTTGTTAATCTCATAAGAGAAAAAGTCTCAATAAAAGATATTATATTTATCTTTGAAAGACTATGCGATTATGCTCGATTTTCAAAAGAACCTGATATTTTATCAGAAAGGTTAAGAGCAGCTTTAGGAAGACAAATTTGTCTTTCAAATGCCAATAAAGAAAAAGTTCTTTATGCACTAACACTATCCAGCGAATGGGAAAAAACCCTTGATGATAGCTGTCAGAGAACTGAGCTTGGAACAATGTTTCTTCTAAACCCTATGCAAGTTCAAGAGCTAATTGAAATGACCGCAAACACCCTTATGCATGCCCAACAAGCAGTAGGGGTACAGCCTGTAATACTTTGCTCACCAAGAATAAGACTCCCTCTTTATCAAATGCTTGAAAGACACATACCAACCATTGTTGTAATTTCATATTCGGAATTAATAACAGATATAAGGGTTGAAGCAATAGATACAATAGGCGAAAGCTACTAAATTACTTCTCCATTTGCTTTTTTAAAGCAGTTTCAAGAGTTTTAATTTTATTTTCAAGTGTTTTAACCCTCAAAGAAGAATCATCAGCACCTATTGATTTCTTTTCATATTGTCTTTTTAAAATTTTTATATCTTTTTTTAATTTTAAAATATAAAAACCAAAAACAATACTTGCGACAAAAAATCCCGCCATGACATAACAAATATCATAAAATTCAACATTAATATTCATTTTTACTCCTTAAAAAATTTAAAACTTTAATAAAATCATTGCTAAAATCTTTTTCTTCCAACTGAAACTCCATATAATTATTTGTTCTAGGATGATAAAAACTTAAATAATAAGATTGCAAAAGTTGTTCAAGTGTTTTTAAATTATAAAACTCATTTCTCATAAAACTTTTAGCACCATACAAACTATCTCCAAAAACAGGATGTTTAATTGAAGCAAGATGAACCCTAATTTGATGAGTTCTTCCAGTTTTTAGTTCAAGTTCTACCAAAGCACAACCCCTAAATTGCTCAATAACTTTATATTTAGTTATTGCCTCAAGCCCCTTGTTATCATTAGCTATAGCCATTTTAACATCATTTTTAATATAATGTACAAGATATTTATCAATTATTCCTTCTTTTTTTTTAAATTCACCCAAAGCCAATGCTAAATACTTTCTTTTTACAGTTTTTTCTTTTATTTGTTTTGCTAAAATTTCATGCGAAAAATTATTTTTAGCAACAATCATTAGCCCTGAAGTATTCTTATCAAGCCTGTGAACTATTCCTAAACGATTTTTACCTGACAAATCAGATAAAGCCCCCTTGCAATGATAAACAAGAGCATTACATAATGTTTTTTCATTTTCAAATTTAGTAGGATGGCTCAAAACTCCTTTTGGTTTATTCAAAACGATAATATCTTTATCTTCAAATTTTATATCAAGTTTAAAATTCCAAGGTTTTATAGCTAAATCACAATTTAAAAAATCGAAAAAATCCTTCTCATCAAACTCAATTTTATCAAAAAGCTTTAATTTATATGAAGATTTTTGTCTTTTATTATTAACCAACACATTCTTTTTATCAATATATAAACTAATTTTTGTTCTGGGATAGACATTTTTAAGATAATTTGTAATAAAAATATCAAGTCTTTTTTTAAAATCTTCCTCGTCGTTAATTTCAATTATTGTCATCCATTTGTCCCTTAAAAATCTTTAAATCCAATAAAAGAAAAACGATATATAGAAACACGCCAAAACAAATCATTATATCAAAAGCATTAAAAACAGGAAAATCAATAAAATTTAATTTTATATAATCAATAACATGCCCGAATTTGATTCTTTCAAACAAATTTCCTAATATTCCGCCCGTAAAAACAGTTAAAGAAAAAAGTTCTATTCTATCCTTAAAAGATAAATTCTTATAAACATATAAAGAAATAACCAATACCGCAACAATTCCTAAAATTACGAGCATATCAAGATGATTTTGAAACAACCCAAACGCACTTCCAGAATTATTAACATGGATAACAGAAAAAACAGGATTACTAAAATTATCAAAATAACTGTTAAAGCTAATTTTTCTTAGTTGATTTCCAAAATCCCAAAAAATTATACTCATTAAAAAATAAAAAATAAATGCCTTCTTATCCCTCATTTTTGTCCTTATTTATTCTCAACAAGAGTTGATTTAATTCCCTTGACTCTTTCCATATTAATTCTTTTCATAATATATGCCATACCTAAAACTTCAATTCTTGCCCTTAACTCCTCCTCATTAACAGAAACCTTAGTAAATCCTATTGAAGCTATTGCATACTCGTCAAGATTCTTATTATTTGCCCTAACTAAACGCTCCAAATCACCTTCATCAGGCACTCTCCTAAATTTCTCCTGATAATCCGCAGGAGGATATACAATTTCTTCCCTTGAAATAGAAGCCAATGCAACTATATCTTCAGGTTTATTCATTTTTAAAGAAAGATCATATTCTTTACCATTTTTAACAAAAACAGGAGTTATAAGTTCCATATCTATTTTATTTGCAATACCATATTTAAGAGATGTTTCTTCCATTAAAATCTCATCTGAAACAATTTTCCAACCGTCATTAGTTTTATTCAAATACACCACATAAGAACTTTTACCATCTAACCTTCCTGCTTTATCCTTATATTTTCTATCATTATCAGGATAAACTTTAGCACTGGATGTATCTGACATTTGAACAATAGCCCAATTATCAAATGCGCTAATATTATTAATTTTAGTTTTATACTTAATATTGCCATAAGCATCATAAGTTTTTTCAAGCATAGTAATTAAATCATCAATATCAAACCCGTCTGCGCTTAAATAATCTTTATCATAAAAAGTTTTAATTTGCTCAATATTACGATTTTCCATAGCTTTATTATGTTCTTTTAGAAGAATTTTAATCTCCCTTTGAGGAGTTCTATTCATAAACGGGACCTCAAAAGCAAAAACTTCAGAACTAACTACCAAAAAAATCGCCACAAATAAAATTATACTTTTTTTCATTTATTTTTCCTTATTTAATCTTTTTTGAAAAGAATATAATATTTTTTCATTCCATAATATAATACCATATCCCAATAACTCCCTGCATCATTAAACTCGATATATGCTTCAGGTATAGGAGTTCTTTGATTTTTTTTACCCCATTTAGTACCTATAAAATCCATTGTTTTTTTTCCAATTTTCTCAAAAAAAGTAGGCTTTTTTCTTGGAAACTTTTCTTCATAAAAACCTTCATAAACTACATCCTCTTTATAAACAGGAATCACATAAGAAACTCTGCCATTTTCTTTAAACAATATCCAAGTTTTGCCATTTTTCTCTCTCGGTGTTAAAAGATAATATCCTGGAGGTATTTTTTTTGATTTAAAAATTAAATTAACTCCACTCCTAAAAAGAGGATAAGGTGATCTCATATAAACTGTATATTCATCAGCCTGATAAGGATCAATTCCAAAAATATAATCAAAATCCGCTTCTTCAAGCGATGAATATATCTTATCATAATCGTCAGACTTAAATTTTTGATTATTTTCATCAGCAATAATCGGTGCAATATTTGAAAACATCATCAATATAAAAACTAGAACCAGAATTTTATTTTTAAAGTTTGCCATAATTCCTCAACTAATGCTAACATATTGACTATGGAAAATAAAGTGCTTGAAAAAAATCTTAAACAAATATCTAAATACGATAAAGAGCTCTGCAATAAAATTTTAATGTCAAATTTTGAAAAATCAAACATAAAAGTCACCAAAACCCAAAAAGACGAATATAATTTAATCTATAATAATTTTTTAATACACGCCGACACAGGTGCAGTTAATGAAGCTAAAAAAATTATAGAAAAACTTGAAAACAAAGAAAACAAAAACACAATAAGAGTAGTTTATGGACTTGGCTTAGGATATTTAGCAGACGAAATAAGCACAATTGACTCCAAAATAATAATTTATGAACCAAACATTGACATTTTAAGCTTTGTATTAAATATAGCCGAAATAGATGCGATATATAAAGAGAATGTCGTGATTTGTTCTAATGAAAAAATGTTAAACGAACATACAACAAAATTTTCTAATCCTGAAACAAAAATATCTTTAAGTTTTTTACCATCATATAAAGCATTATTTTATCAAGATATTTTAAACATAATAAAAATAATACAAAAAGCCCAAGGGCAACACTTTGCAGCACAAAATACATTAATCAAAAACGCCCCAAAAGCAATATTCAATAGTTTTAAAAACCTAAAAAACATCATAAAAAATCCCAATATACAAGATCTTAAAGACTTGTATGAAAACAAAGACATGACAGCACTGTGTCTTTCAGCTGGACCCTCTCTAAAAGAAAATATTGAAATAATTAAAGAAAATCAAGATAAATTCATAATTTTTGCAGTAAACCCTACTATTAAATTATTACAACAATATAATATAAAACCTGATTTTATTGTTGATATAGAAGTTGGAGATACCGTAAGACAATTTGATACGATAAACACTAAAGATTATTACTTTATACTGGAAAGTTTTTGCAGTTTTATAATCTCCCAAATGGAAACCAAAAAAACCTTCAACTACATCTCAGATGCAAACTTTATCAATCCTTGGATAAGAGATTGTCTTAAAATTGATGATGACCTGAAAACCCTCGGAACAGTCTCTTATACAGCCCTGATGAGCGCATATATTATGGGGTTTGACAGAATCATTTTATGTGGTCAAGATTTAGCCTACAAAGATGGAAAATGCTACGCAAAAGGAAGTCAATTTGAAGATTTAGAATGTATTTTTGATGAAAAAGAACAAAAATTTAAAATTATTACCACAAATTTTGAAAAATATGCATCTTCCTTCAAAACTGAAAGAAACACTCAAGAAAAAGCTAATCAAGTAGCAGAAAATAATTTAAAATTTTTAAATAGTAACATTTATACCGTTAAATCTCAAGATGGTAAAAACATTCCAACTCAAACAGGATATGCTCTTTTTATAGACTGGTTCTCTAAAGCAAGTGAAGAATTAAAAGAAAAAAAGCCAAATATAAAATTGATAAATTCCTCCAACGGAGGAGCTCAAATTGACGGTTTTGAAAATATTGATTTAAAAAACATAATCCCCCAATTAAAACCTGTTAAAAAACCAAATTTAGATAATTACGAAGCAAATATTGATAAACCCTTTGTAAAAAATAAAATTCAACTCATGAAAGAAAAACTGGAAATATTCAATAGCGCAATAGAAGAACTTGCCAGTTTAGTGCAAAAAATTCTAAAAGAATTGGAAATTAAAAAAGTCTTTACTCAAAATTCCAAAAAACTTATTCAAAAACAAGAAGAACTTTTATACCAAATAATTTCACTTAAAAAAGATAATGACCTTAAACTTGTTACATTAGTTTTTTTGCATAATTTTGCAGAAATAATCAAAACAGATTACAAAAAAGAAATAAAAACAACAAACGAAGCTTTAAAAAAAATACTTGATCAAGCTCTTTTTACAAAAAAATATATTAATTCATACATAAAAGACTTAACAAATTGTCAAACGCTCATCTTGAAGTAGTTTTTCAGCATCAAGAACTTGATAAATTTCTTCATCTTTTACAAATTCAAGCATTTTATTTTCTTCTTGAGAATTCAGTCTGTTTTGCAAAATTTCCTCAAAATCAACATTCATACTTTCACAAATCTCATCTGCTAAAATTCCTATTTTATATTCACTTGAATTTAAAATAATGATAGTTGATTTTTCCTTAATTTGAGTTTTTGAAGTATTAAAAAACCTTCTTATATCAATAACTGTTATATAATCACCCTTTATATTTATAAGCCCGAAAATATAATCAGGCGTGCTTGGAACCTTAATAAATTTAGAATTATTGACCTTAAAAAATTCTTTAACGCTTGCCATATTTATATAATATTTAACATTATTAATTATAAAAGACACGCCTCTATCATATAATGGAGTAATTACAGGAATATCATCCGTAACTTTCAATAAAAAATTTTTTCTTTCTGCTAATATTTTCTTTGAATGCTCATCATCAACAATATAACTTAATCTGTCTAGATTATTCTCAAAAACTTCAGGATTGGATTCTATATAAGAAACTATGTTTTCAATATTTAAAATATAAACATTTTCATTTTCATTTATATACAAACCTTCATAAAAATCAGTTTGTTTTTGATAGGGCAAAGGATGAATTTTTTCTTTATTCAATTTTTTAATATCTAAAACTTTATCACAAATTATTGAAATCATTGTTTTTTTCGTTTTTAAAACCAAAATTTTTGCACTGAGATCATAAATAATTCTTTTACTTTTAAAAACTTCTCTTAAATCAATTACACCTATAGGGGTTTGCTCATATTCAACTATTCCTAAAATACAAGATGGCATTTTATTCGGATAATCAAGCTCCATAACTTTAACTATTTCAAGAACATTTTTTGTCTTTATTCCAAAAATTTTTTCGTTTATTTCAATTAAAGTATAATATTCATCTAAATTTTGAGATTCATTCGTTTCTATAAAATTTCTGTCTGAAACGGTTATATTATTCTGCACTATTGAACCACCACCCTATCAATTGCATTTGTAAATTCAAGGGCTACCCTTGCTGTTTTTTTGGCTTCATTTATATTAAAAACTTTATCTATTATACAACAACTTGCCCCAACCACAGATTCTATTCTATATGTATTATATAAAATTTCATCAAGCAATCTTACAATACAATTAAATTTATAAGCAGCGCGATTTTCATTTTTTGCGTAAATTATTATAATATACTCATCTTCATCATTTTTGAAAACAAATTCATCTTTATCAATATAATTTATAATTTTTTGAGATATTTTAGAATTTACTATATCCAATTCCTCAACAGAAAGATTCGCCTTTAAATCAGAAAAATTCGTTATATCAAGAATTCCAACAAAAGAATTTTTTTCTTCATTTTCAAATTTATTATAAATATCTAAATCCAACTTATTTGAATAATACCTACTAGATATTCCGTCTTTTTTGCTATGTTTTAAAAATTTTTCTATGTACCGATTTTTAAATAATTTTTCAAGAACTCTTTTAATTGACTCTAGGTTGCTTTCATTTTGCCACTTATTTTCTTTTTGAGAATAAAAAGCAACAAAAGCAGTCTTTGTACTTTTATATTCAAAATTAAACTCAACTTTTGAAGCAAATTCATCCTCTTTTGCTATAGTCTTTAAACTTGGAGCATATTTTTTAAACAAAACAAAATCATCAGCTTTTAATTTATTTAATAAAAAACTCTGAAAAAGGCGACTTAAAAGTATATCTTTTATATCAAAATAAACTATTTTTTTATTTTCTTCATTACAATGAGGAAAAACTACCATTAAATCATAACTTAACAAAGGATACAAAACCTTAAATAAATCAGAAAATATTTTTTTATCTTCCGATGAATAATCACAATTTTCTTTTATCTCGTTTTCCAATAATTCAAAATCAATCTCCGGCTCCACCTCTACTTGTGGCTCCTCAATCTCAACCGATTCTTGAACTATTTTATCTAAATTTTCTTTAACTTCAGCTTTTTCTTTTAAAATTTCTTCTTTATAAACATCATCTAAAGGGTATTTTTTTGTTATTTCATCTGCAAGTTTTATTAAATCATCATAATTATTATCTTTTGTTAAAAAATACTCAATCAAATCCTCTTTCATATAATATTTAGCATTATTTTCAGATAAAACGCTATAAACTATAACAGGAATTTTTGAAATTTTTTCATTTTTTCTAATTGCCTTAACCAACTGAAACCCACCCATAACAGGCATTATAGCATCAGTAACAATCAAATCCGGAGCAACTTTAAATATTAAATCATAGGCTTCTGGTGCACTTTTAGTCACATACACTTCCCAAAGAGAATTTTCAAATGTTGCTTTTAAAAGATTAAGAGCCGTTGAACTATCATCTATAATAATTACTTTTTTTATCATAGCTTAACTTATTTAACATAATTTTATATAATATAATTATACATTTTTTTATTAAAAGGTGAAATATGTCAAAAGAAGTAGAAAAAAACAAAATTAATATCACAAAAGAACTCATAAAAAGGCAAATAATAAACTGCACAGCCATATTTATAATTCTTACGGTTATTTTTTACGTAGTTTATTTTCAAGATTTTGGTATGATTGAATTTGGAGTAACACTTGGAGTACTATATCTGATTACTTTTTTAGTTTTTGAGTACAACAAAAACGATATCAAAAGGCTAATTGACAACATTATTACATCAACAACAGACACAACCATCACAGAGATAGAAACCATACAAAATATAAATAACTCTCAAAAACAAAATAATATAATTTCTAATTCAAAAATAAAAGATGCTATAAATATAATCGAAAATCTTCAAAAATATTCACAAAACATGAAAGAATTAACTGACTTAACACAAGAAAAAACTAACCAATCTTTAAATTTTACAAACAATGAATACGGAGCAGTTAAAACAAATATAGAAAAAATGTTTTCAATAAGACATAAAATTCAAACAATAGCAGAATTAATACTTGAACTTTCCGATTTTGTTCAATCAATTTCATCAACTATAGGGCTCGTGGAAGATATAGCCGAACAAACCAATTTGCTCGCACTAAACGCAGCAGTTGAAGCAGCAAGAGCAGGTGAACACGGTAAAGGCTTTGCCGTTGTTGCTTCTGAAATCAGAAAACTCGCAGATGAATCAAAACAAGCAACAACAAAAATTATTTCACTTATTAACGATATACAACAAACCGCTAATTCAACCGTTCTTGCAACAGAAGAAGGAACAAAAGAAATAGAATCAGGACTTGAACATGCTCACATAATAAGTGAAAATATAGAACAATTAATAAATGTCATGAATGAAATTTCAACCAATATGAAAGAAATAATAATTTCATCCAAACAAATTCAAACAGATTCAAAAACAACAGACAATTATATGAAAGAAATTTCTCAAATTGTTGAAGAAAGTCAAAAAATTACAGATGAAAATGAAACAATTTTTTCAAAAATTGAATCTGCTTCTAACGATTTAAAACAATCTATCGTTTAAATTTAAGGCTTTTAAATGGAATTTCAAAAAGAAGAATTAAATGAAATATTAAATATTTTTCAGCAAGAAAGTATGGAAATAATTTCATCAATGGATGGAAAACTTTTAATGCTTGAAAAAGATAGCTCAAATATAGAAATAGCTATGCAACTTTTTAGAGATGCGCACTCCCTAAAAGGCTCAGCTAGAATGTTAGGTTTTGAAGACATACAAAACATAGCTCATAAAATCGAAGACATTATAAGTTTAATTAAAGAAAACAAACTCATAATGTCGTCAAATATAGCAGATACAATCTCGGAATGTTTAGAATTTATTTCTTCATTAATTAATAAAACGGTAATCAAAAAAGAAGAATACAAAACGCCCGAAACCAAAAATTATATTGAAAAACTTGAAAATATTATAAATAATAAAGAATTTCAACCTTCAAACAAAAAAATTGAAGATAACCCCGTAAAAAAAGAATTTTTAGAGAAATTTGAAAAAATTGAAAGTATTTTAATTGATATTTTATATACAATTTCATACGTTAGAAAAACCAAAAATTTTGAAAGAATTTTTGAAATTGAAAATAATATAAAATCCTTTGAAGGTACAATAACAACTATAGATTCAGAAATCACATCTTCATTTAAAAACCTTGCACAAAATATTTTAAATTCTCTGGATAAATTCAGAAACTCAGACAACAAAGAATTTTCTTTTCTTGAGGTAAATAATTGTGTAACAGCATTAATTGAAGCAATTATTCAATATACAAATAAAGAAAACATACCAAGAAAAGAATATTTTGAAATAGTTGAAGAAAAATTAAAGGAAAACGATCAATCAAACAAACCTCAAATTTATCAAATTAATTCTCCAAAAGATGAAAAAATTAATGAAATAATTGAAAGGCTCCCCCTGCTTGAACTTAATAATAGTTTTTCAAAAGAAATCATAGATTTAATAAATGATTTAATTTCAAAAGAAAATACAGAACAAACAAAAAACGCATACAAAAATATAAAAGAGATACTTGAAGTATATAAAAATACAAACATAACAACCACTCATGACGTGACACTAGGTATAAAAGAAATTTTAAATTCAATAAAATCAAATGACGAGCAACAAATAAAAGAAGCATTAATAAAAACTGATGTCATTAAAACAATGGCAAAATTTCAAAATCAAAAACAAAATGAAAAATATAATAAACCTCAAACTACAAAAGAACTAACCCAAAAAGAAATTTTAAATACAATAACTAACACGGAAATTAAAACCCTAAGAGTTGATTCAGCAAAACTTGATAATTTAGTTAGCCAAATAGGTGAGTTGATAGTTTCAAAAATTAAAACTAATGAACAATTATCACTCGCCAAAAAAATAAGTAATGATTTAGCCGACTGGCAAAAAAACTTTGTTAAAATGGGATATTACATAAAATATTTTGACAAAAAATATTTATCAAATCCAATTAACGGTGAAATGCAGGATTACAGAAAAATAATAGCATACAACAAACAGTTGTGCACCCTTGCAGAACAACACCAAGAAAAAATAACACACCTTATGAAAGAAATGTCTGTTTTATTCAAACAACTGCAAGAAAGCGAAACAAAACTTAATTCAACCACAACAGAAATTGAAACAATGGTTAAAAATATGAGAATTTTGCCTCTTTCAACCATTTTTCAACTTTTTCCAAGAATGGTTCACAACATTGCACGCGACAAAAATAAAAAAATTGATTTAATTATAGAAGGCTCAGATATAACTGCAGACAAAACAATTATCGAAGAAATAAAGATACCTCTAATGCATATTATAAGAAACTCTATTGACCATGGCATTGAAGATATAGAAACAAGAAAAAAATTTAAAAAAAGCCCAATTGGAAAAATAGAAATTAACGCTTCATACAAAGATAATAAAATAATAATAGACGTTAAAGACGATGGCAGGGGTCTTGATATTGAAAAAATTAAAGCAAAAGCCCTTGAAAAAAAACTTTTAACACAAGATGAACTAAATGCGATAAGCGACGAAGAATTAACAAATCTAATCTTTTATCCAGGTTTTTCAACCGAAGATTTTGTAACGGAATTATCAGGCAGAGGTCTTGGACTTGATATAGTTAATGCAAAAATAAACCAACTAAACGGCAGAGTTGATGTATTTTCAGAAATAAACAAAGGCATGATAGTTAGAATAATTCTGCCTGCAACAGTTGCTACAAAAAAAGTATTTATTATTGAAGAACAATCACAATTATACGCTATTGAAACATCGGTTATTAAAACCATTGTAAGAGTCAATTCAGATGAAATTTTTGAAAAAGACAACAGAAACTATTATATATACGATGGCTTAGCTATAGCAATTTACACATTGTCTCAAATTTTAAATTTTGACAACGTTGCAAGAGAAACAAATAAATATACTCTATTAATTATAGAAACAGACAACACTGCCTTTGGTATTATAGTAGAAAAACTAATTTCAGACCAAGAAATCGTCCACAAAAAACTCGCTCCCCCATTATATAAAATCAGGCACATTTCAGGCATAACCACTCTTGCAAACGGTGAAGCGTGCCTAATATTAAATATATCAGATATTATAAATACAGTTAATTCCAAAAAAATTAAAAGTAAAATAATAACTAAAAACGGTATCATTAAAACTCAAAACAATTTTAAATATAAAATATTAATAGTTGACGATTCTCATACAACAAGAATTTTACAAAAAAATATTCTATCCAACTACGGATACAACATTGCAACAGCAACAAACCCAATTAAAGCACTCGAAAAAACACAAAAAAATAAATATGATTTAATAATCTCAGATGTACAAATGCCTGAAATGAACGGATTTGAATTTATAAAAAAACTAAGAAAAAATCCTGAATATGAAAATACACCTGTCATTATTGTAAGTTCAGAGGCAAAAGAAAAATATTCAAAAGAAATTAAAGAAACTAAAATTATAACCTATATTGAAAAAAACCTATTCAAACAAGAAGAACTTATTGGAGAAATTGAAAAAATATTCAACCCTGACTAAAAGCCAATCCATCAACGAGAACAAATCTACCCAAAGACAAAACCTTACAATATTGTTCTAAACATTCTATAAAACACCTGTTTTCACAAAAACCACCAGAAAGACAAATTTTTTCAGGGCTTTTTGTAAAAATATAAGCATTATAAGCAATTCCATGTATAAATTTAGAAATCGCAATTTTAGGCTCAAGACCATTTGACACGTCATCCATAATTTTTTCTAAACCAAAAATACCACAAGTAATTGCATATTTTTCTTTAGTGAAAATTAATTCAGACACATCTACATTATAAAATTTTAAAAGCATTTCAACCGTAGCCCCTGTTGCACTGGCACAAGAAGAATTCCAGTCCATATCTTGAAATTTCTTATTTTGATATTTTACCCATTTTATATCTCTAGAACCTAAATCAAGTACAATAAAATTATCCTCTAGATACTTTCTTGCACCATTTGCTAATGCTACAACTTCATTTTCATAATTATCAGATTTAAAAATGCTATGTCCTGTAACTTTTAGTGGTTTTATATCAATTTTTTTTAAATCTTTCGTAGGTATAACTTTATATTTTTTTTCATTATTGTCAATTTTTAAAATTTTAGTCCAGGTTGTACCTGCGTCAACATAAATTTTCATTTTTACCTCAATTTTAAAAATGCTTCTATTTTTGCCTTTATAGAGCTATTTGGACATACATCCACATCTATAAAAAGTCCATCATATTTATTCGCAAGATATTTTGCAAGTTGAGTTTTAGAACAGAAAGCCTGAGTAAAAAATATTGTAGGTAAATTCTTTTCTACAAAAGTCTCAAGACTATAATCTCCGGGGTAACCTGCTTCAACAGCTCTACACCAACCAAAAACTTCAGTCTCATCCGGAAACAAATCCAATAATGAAAGGTTATTTGGTGGAACTCCCCAAAAACCAAATCTTGGCTTAACCGGTTTTAAATAAGAATAATCTTTTTGTTCAACAATATTTTTGGTAATAAGTTCAATTTTTTTTCTTAAGGGCATAGAACTTTTTGAAACAGGAACTTTAATTTCTTTTATATCAGGACAAATATCCTCAAAAATCGTTTGTATAACACAAAAACCCGCTTCTTTTAAAATTTCACTTGCAAAGTATGCACTATCACATTTATCTTTTCCTATCGGAGCAAGAATTTTTATAATTTTGTCTTTCAAAAATAGAGCATTATTGTAAATATTTTTAATTATCACACAGTAATTTTCAGGTAATAACTTTAAATCAGGAGCATTTATATCTATATCCAAATCAACCCACTTTGCATTCGGATATTCATCTTTTGTTTTCTTAATCAAACTTCTTTCGGGATAACCCCAAAAGGCAATAATATCTTTTGTCATGACTACCAAATAAAAATTTATTTTCTACCTGCAATAACTCTTGCCGCGTAAACACCTGACGCACTAGCCTGCATTAAACCTCTCGTAACCCCTGCGCCGTCACCAATTGCAAAAAGATTTTTAACACCTAATGTTTCAAGCTCATTAGAAACAAGAACCCTTGCAGAATAAAATTTAACTTCAATTCCATACAACAACGTATATCTTGAAGCTACACCAGGAGCAATCTTATCAAGTGCATAAAGCATCTCAATAATACTCAAAAGTTGACGATAGGGTAAAACAAGACTCAAATCCCCAGGAGTAGCACACTCCAAAGTCGGTTTAATAATGGATTCTTTAATTCTTTGAGGAGTAGAACGCCTACCATCCAATAAATCACCAAATCTTTGAACTAAAATTCCGCCTGAAAGCATATTTGCCAATGATGCTATATGTTGACCATATTTAATAGGTTCATGAAACGGTTCAGTAAACTTTTTTGAAACCAAAAGTGCAAAATTAGTATTAGGAGTTTTTTTATCTGCATACGAATGACCATTTACGGTTGAAATACCGTTATAATTTTCATTCACAACTTCACCATTAGGATTCATGCAAAAAGTTCTTACCTCATCACCAAAAGTTGGTGCATGATAAATCAACTTAGACTCATATAATCTTGAAGTGATTGGTTCCATAACAGCAGCAGGTAATTCAACACGAACACCAACATCAACTGCATTATTTACCATTTCGATTTTATGTTTAATAAATTGTTTAGATAACCAATCTGCACCCTCTCTTCCAGGGGCAACCACAACAAAATCCGCTAAATATTCTTTTCCTTCACGAGTTGTAAAACCTTTAATCACATCATCTTTTATTATAAATTCTTCAACTTGCTCATTATTTATGATATCAATTCTTGGTTCTAAATAATCTTGCATTGATTTTAAAACGGCAAGAGACTTTTCTGTTCCCAAATGCCTGACCGGAGAATGTACAAGCTTTAATTCTGCTAATGTTGCCGCATGCTCGATATCTGCAAAATCAGCCTTATTTGTTCCAAAAACGGTTTGAGTCGCACCATGATCCAAATAAATATTATCACAATACTTAATTAAATCTTCAACTTCATGATATGGCATATAATCAACCAAATGCCCACCTACTTCAGGTGTTAAAGTCAACTTACCATCCGAAAAAGCCCCTGCTCCACCCCAGCCGCAAAGCAATCCACAAGTTTTACAAGATAGACACTTTTTTTGACCTTCTCTTATTGGACATATTCTTTTTTCAATCTTTCTACCTTTTTCGATTAACAATACCTTCCAATCAGGTTTTAATTTCATAATTTCTAAAGCAGTAAAAATACCTGCAGGTCCGCCGCCAATAATTGCAACATTATACATTTTCTTTCCTTCATACAGACTACATTTAAGGGATTAATCCAAAAAACAGGTAATGCATCCTATTCTATTTTACTACAAAAAAATAAAATTATTTTTAGTTTATTTGAAATTTAAAATAGCTTAATAAAATACTGAAATTAAATGAAAATTAAAATAAATTTTATATTATAATGTAAAAAAAGGAAAAAAATATGTATGGTATAAATGAATATAAAATAATAGACTATGTTCCAACAGTAATTGAAGCATCGAGCAGAGGAGAAAGATCTTTTGATATTTTTTCAAGACTTTTAAGAGAAAGAATAATATTCTTAGGCTCAGAAATTGATGATGATGTTGCAAATTCTGTTGTAGCACAATTACTACTGTTGGATAGCGAAAACTCAGAAAAAGACATAATGCTCTATATAAACTCTCCCGGAGGAGTAATTACCGCAGGAATGGCAATATATGATACCATGAAATTAATTAAAGCAGATGTGTCAACAATTTGCCTTGGAGACGCAGCGTCAATGGGTGCATTTTTACTTTCAGGAGGAACTAAAGGCAAACGACTTGCGCTTCCAAATTCAAGAATAATGATTCATCAACCATTAGGGGGAGCTAAAGGACAAGCTACAGATATTGAAATTGAAGCAAGGGAAATTTTGAGAATGAAATCAATGCTAAATGAACTTTTAGCAGAACACACCGGCCAAAAATTGGAAACAATTAAAAAAGATACGGAACGTGACAATTTTATGAGTGCAGAAGAAGCTCTCAAATATGGACTTATCGATAAAATAATCACAAAAGATTAATACTGAAATTCATAAATCATCCAAGAATACATTTGTTTCTTTTTAACATAACTTAATTTTGAATTGGCAACATCAATAACTGAATTTCTGATATAACTTGAAATAAGATACAAAAAAGGAATTTCTTTGTATCTTATTTCATTTTTTACAATTTTTTCTAAACTTTCTTTATCAAATAAACTAACACTTGTAAGATCAACAACAAAAAACCTTTCGCCTTTTTTCATATTAGTAAAAAATTTCTCATCCAATCTTTTTTCTACTTCTTTTTTACTATTTTCTAAAAAAAAACTTTGTATAAATTGTGCCCGTCTTTAAATGCATCATAAGTATTGCCTTTTTCAAAAACATAAGGAAAATTATATTTATCTATCGATGATACTATATAATCATTGTCGTTATAATATTTTGTGAAATGAGTTTTTGGATAATATAAAAAAAGAATTTTATCATTTTTTTGAATACCCATATCATGCATTGCAACAATAGGAAGCCTTTGCCCTTCTTCTCTAACAAGTCTTATAGCTGAAGTATGAGAAACAATGATAAAAAATAAACTCATAAAAATATAAACGGTTGCAAACATAATTTTAGAATTTCTATTATTTAACTCACTCCAGCCTATTGCAGCCATTAAAATTAAAATCGGGTACAATTCAGTTAAATATTTAGTCAGAAAAATTATTTTTCCTGCAATAGAAGCTATTAAAACAGTTAAAAAACTTGCCGTAAAAACGGCTAAAAAATATTTATTTATTCTTTTTGAATCAATATTTGATTTAACTATCAAAAATAAAGCAATTAAAGCAGGAATAATTGCAAATAATATGAAACCAACATTTATAACATCATTTTTTATAATTTGATGATAAAAACTAACGGGAGAATTAGTAATATTTTTCAACACCGGAGAAAATAAATCAGTAAAATAAAAGAATATTTTTGACCAACTAAAAGGTGCCCACCATTGAGAAAAATAAGTAGGATGCGCAAAAATCCTAAATAAAAAAGGAATTATAGGCAAACACAAAATCAATCCAGACAAAATAGGTATATAAAAATCATCTGCATCTTTTTTCTTTTTAGCTTTTTGCCTGAACGCCAAAAGCCCAAATACATTAAATAAAACAAACACAAAACCTATAGTATGTTCTAAAATTAACAAAATCGAAAAAAATGTAAGCCACCAACAATTCTTTTTACTTGGTGAATTATACATTTTTATGGAGAACAAAAGAATCAAAGAAGAAAGAAGAAAAATCATAGAGTATATTCTAACTTCTTGTGAAAAATAAATTAAAAAAGAACTTATAGCACAAATCAAAGCACAAGCGAGCCCTATTTGAATAGAATAACCCTTAGTTTGATAATTTTTCCCAACAAAATACATAACCAGACATCCTAAAAGGTTAGGTATTAAAGATGAAAGTCTTAACATAAAATCAGAATTTTTAAATACTGTCATCCACAGTTTTAAATAAAAATAATGCAAAGGCGCATGGCAATTAGTCTTTATCCCCTCAAAAAAATCAAAAGGAAATTTTAACATAGAAATAGAGTATACTATATATTCATCATTCCAAAGCCCTTCTGGCTTATTTAAATTCCACAACCTTAACCCTAAACCAGTAAGTAATATTATTATTAAAATTACCTTATTATCTTTAAAAAAATCTTTCATAAAATTAATTTTAACAGATTTAATTTATATTGTCATTTGTAAAATTTTTTGCTAAAAAAGTTATTTTTGTAGTATTGTAGTAAATAAGTAGTATTAATTTGGAGTAATAATTACTAATGGCTGATGCAAATACAGTTGTAATTGTAAGTGACAGACAAGAGCTTGTTAATCAAATTTCACAAAAACTTGTTCTGCTCAGAAATTTAGACAAAATTAAATCTTGCTCTATTGAAGAAGCACAAAATATGTTTGATGGATTTTCTCCAAATGTAATAATTCTACACTGTGACAACAATAATTTACATGCCATAAATTTAGTAAAAAAAATAAAAAAACAAGAATTGTATAAAAATTTACCTATACTTTTAATCAATGAAAACTGCTCAAGAGAAACAATAATTGAAGCCTTTGATAATGGCATTAGCGACGTACTTTTTATGCCAATTATAGATTATGAACTTTTAATTAGAGTAATTTGGTGTTTACAAAAAAATGAATTAAATTTAAATATAGAATCAAGGATGGAATTTCTGACTACACTAGGCGTTGTTCAAGCAGAAACGGGAGTATACACCCAAAAATACTGTGATGACTTTTTAAAAAATGAAATAAATCAAACTCGTAAATATCAGCAAAGAGCCTGCATTTTACTTGTTGCTCCAGATAAAAAATATCCTCAATATAAAAATCCTAAAGAATTTATTTCAATAATAAAAAAATCAATTCGTTTAAATGACTCAATTATAATCAAAGACATTGATCAATTTTACGTATACTTACATAAAACAAAGCTAAATGGTGCATATAGCGTTTTTGAACGCATAAACAACAATCTCGGAATTGACTCAGGAGCAAACGCCGGAGTTGTTGAAATTTTAGAGCAAAAATTTGAAGATATAAAAGAAGCACTAGAAGCTGCTCTTGAAAAAGCTTCAGAAAATACCAACTCTTTAATTGTTGCATCAGATTTTTATGCAGAAGAAAATAAACCTATAATGAATTTCGAAGCAAAAAGAAATTTATTAAATTCCAACAATACACAAAGCAATCCTGAACCAATTCAAAATAATAAAAATGAAGCTCAAAATGCCTTTGATAAAAACAGTATTAAGCTTTTTAACCAAGCCTATCAAAGAAAACTAAAAGTAGTTATTGATCCTGTATTTAAAAAATATGAAAATATTTTAAAAATAAAAAGACAAGATTTTGCAATTAACTCATACACCGGCAACAAATCACTTTTTAGTGTTTCTTCGGGAGATGTTTGCGCTTCAATAGCAATAGAATACGATGGAATAGAGCATGCTCTTATTCGCTTAACTATTATGGACAACGAACAAAAACGTCTATTTGAAACTGAAACAATAGATTTTACAATTCTAGATTATAGGAAAATGTCTTTAATGCTCGGAGAATTAATAGACAAATTTATAATCATCTTAAAGAAAAAAGCTTAAAAAATTTATATATTCATATCAAAACTACGCTTTTGTTCTGCAGCTTTTAAATTCATACCTACAATCATAGCTTGGCGTGAATACATATTAATTTCCTCTGCTACTTCACCATTAAAAACATTTTCATATTTAGCAACGTAACTTGTCATGGAATCAAACAAATTCGGAGTAATATTTTCAGCTTCGGTTTTTTTAACTTCGGCAGATTGAAGCTTATTTCCTTTAGAAGAAACATTTAAACCGAATTTAGAACCTAAATTATAATTTTCAGCCATAAACCAAGAATTGCTCCTTTATTGCTTATCCTTACAATGTCTAATACGGCAGCATTCGGTTATTTCTTTAATGATTTTTATATTTTTGTAAAGTTTTATTGAGCAGGTTTTGTATTTTTGTGAACTTCCTGCAATAAAATCTCACAAGCCTTAGCAAGTTGCGGATCTTTATTTGCTTTAATATCTTCTTCGGTTATATCAACAATATAATCAGGTGTAATTCCCTTTTTATTAATATCGGTACCGCTTGGAGTTAAATATTTCTGAATTGTAATATGCAAAGCAGAACCATCAGGCAACTTATTTATCTCTTGAACCAATCCTTTTCCAAAAGACTTTTTACCTACAATAACAGCTCTATTGTTATCTTTTAGAGCTCCTGATAAAATTTCTGATGCAGAAGCAGAACCACCATTTATTAAAACTACAATAGGTTGAGTTGTACTTACTTGAGAAAGAGAATTTTGAGTTTCTTTGTATCCATCTCTATCAACAGTAGAAACAATAACCTTAGATGAAAGAAGCATGTCAGCTATATAAATAGCATTTGTTAAGAGTCCCCCCGGATTAGAACGCAAATCAATTATAATTCCATCTTTATCTTTCATTTGATTTAAAGCATTTTGAAATTCAGATGCAGCATTTCTAGAAATAAAAGAACTCAGTCTGATATAACCTAAATTATCATCAACTTTACCAATTTTAGGTGGCTTTATAGAAACTGATTTAAGCTCAATATTTGCTCTTGTAATTGTATAATATTTAGGCTCTTGACCCTTTCTTTTAATTAAAAGTTTAACTTGAGTTCCCTCAGGACCCCTTATTTTATCAGCAGCAGCTTCTACCGTTATACCTTTTGTAGACTTTCCATCAATTTCCAAAATTTCATCTTCACTCAAAAGTCCTGCTTTTTCTCCAGGAGTATCTTCTAAAGGTGCAATAATTAACAATTTACCATCCCTAACACCAATTTGCACGCCTATGCCTTTAAGTGAACCTTGGATACTTTCAGATTCCTCTTTATATTCTTTTGGTGTTAAAAATTTTGTATAAACATCACCAAGACTATCAACCATAGTGCCTATCGCAACATAAGCATCTTCTTCATCTTTTATAACATTATCATACTTATGACGCCAACGATCCCAATTTTGTTGATTTTGAGTATCATCAACATATTTTGTGTGAATTAATTTCCAAGCTTTATCATATAAACCTTGCGGAGTTATGGCTAAAGCTGGATTTTGCACATTAGTAGCACAAAACAATAAAAACATAACAAAAAATATTGAAAATCTTTTAAGCATTTGTTTAAAACCCATTTATTTTTTCCTATAATAATTTTCCTTTATTATAACAAAATCAAAATTGATTTCTACATATAAAATGATTATATTCTATAAACCTTATTGATGAATAATTAAAAAAATGTTTTAATTAAAATGGATTAAGCCAACAGGAGAAAAAATGAGAAGCAATATTGTAAAAGAAGGAATAGAACACGCTCCACACAGAGCATTATTATACGCAGGCGGGTTATCAGACAAAAACATTAAAAAACCTTTTGTAGGTATTGCCAGCTCATTTTCTGATTTAGTTCCCGGACATGCTGGCATGCGAGACTTGGAACGTCAAATCGAAAAAGGAATACATTCAAACGGTGGGCAAGCATTTATTTTCGGAGTTCCTGCCGTATGCGACGGCATAGCAATGGGTCATTGCGGCATGAGATATTCCCTACCAAGTCGTGATTTAATTGCAGATTGTGTTGAAACAGTTGCAAACGCCCACCAATTAGATGGTTTAGTTCTTTTAACAAATTGCGACAAAATAACTCCAGGGATGTTAATTGCAGCTTTGAGATTAAACATCCCATCAATTATAGTAACAGCAGGTCCTTCACTCGAAGGACATTGTAAAGGCGAAACCTTAACATTTATTAGAGGTTCATCGGAAGCTGTGGGAAGATACAGAGTAGGACAAATTACGAAAGAAAAATTATGCGAAATGGAGCACTACGCCTGCCCTACAATAGGCTCTTGTCAAGGAATGTACACAGCAAATACACTTGCATGCCTTACGGAAGTGATGGGAATGAGTCTAACAGGTTGCGCAACCGCAGCTGCAGTATCCTCTAAAAAACGCAGAATTGCATTCGATTCAGGATTTGCAATTTGTGATTTAATTAAAAATAATGTACTACCAAAAGACATAGTAACTCTGGATTCAATTAAAAATGCTATAATTGTAGATTTAGCACTTGGAGGTTCAACAAATTCAATATTACATCTTCTCGCCATCGCTCAAAGTGCAAACATTCCGTTAAGTTTAGATGATTTTGAAAATTTAAGTAAAAAAATTCCTCAAATAATCAAACTTGACCCCTCAAGCACGCTTACTATGACTGATTTAGATAACGCAGGAGGAATTTCGGGGGTTATTAAAACAATATATGGAAAAACTCCTGAGATGAAAAATACTAAAAATATTTTAAACATTTCAATAAGTGAAATTATAGAAAATGCATGGGTAGATAATAATGTTATAAAACCTTTTGATGACCCAATTACATCAAATCCCGGACTTGCCATTTTGCACGGAAATATAGCTCCTCAAGGTGCAGTTGTTAAAATTTCAGGAGTTGATCCTGATGTATTTGAATTTACTGGAACAGCAAAAGTATACAACCACGAAGAAGATGCCATGAAAGCAATCGAAAACGATGATATTATTGCAGGAGACGTAGTTGTAATACGCTATGAAGGTCCTAAAGGCGGCCCTGGCATGAGAGAAATGCTTGCTCCAACTTCGCTTTTAGTTGGAAAAGGTCTTGGAAAAAAATGTGCTCTTATTACAGATGGAAGATTTTCAGGGGGAACAAGAGGATTATGCATAGGGCATATATGCCCAGAAGCCGCAATAGGAGGAACAATCGGATTAATTGAAAATGGAGATAAAATTCAAATAGATATAAACAAAAGAACAATTAATCTTTTAATATCAGACGAAGAACTTAACAAAAGAAAAGAAAACTTTAAGCCATATCAAAATGAAATTTTAAAGGGTTATTTGTCAAAATATCAAAAAAGCGTATCCCAAGCAGATAAAGGCGCAATAGCACAATAAATGAAAAAAAGAACAATTTTAGCCGAAATAGTTATCTGGACAATATTATTGTCAATAGTTTTTAGCGGAATAATTTTTGCTTATTCCAAAATATTTGTTGAACCAAACATTTATAATATTGATTTTAAAGATATTGACGGAATAACCAAAGGTTCTCCCGTAAGATTTATGGGAATTAATGTCGGATATGTAAGAAAATTAAAATCAAAAAATAAACATATTCAAGTTCAAATAATAATAACTCAAAAAAATATGAAAATCCCGAACGGAACTATTGCAAGAGTCGAATTCTACGGACTTGGCGGCTCTAAATCAATAGAACTTATGCCTCCGGATAACTCTTGTGATGTTGGAATAGTTACCGGAGAAACAATAAGAATAAATGACATAGCTCAAGAAGCAACAGGTCTTGTAGAAATTATGGAACAAATAGAAAAATATATAAAAGGTCTCAATAAAGCTGGAATGGAGAAATTTTTAAACAACATTAAAGATACCAACGATACTAAAATTAAGCAAATAGGAAACGAAATTCAAGATATAAATAAAAATATAACAAATAAAATTGAAAATATTAAAAGTGAACAAAATAATATGGTAAAAACTATTAAAAAAGTTAATACAAACGTTGATAAATTAAACGAATTTATAAAAAAATAATTTTATGTTATCATTCTCATGAAGGAAACAAAAATTAAATGCCAAGAAAACCTAAAGAAATTGAAGTTATAATAGATGTTGAAACAACAGGTCTGGATTATACCAGAGAAAAAATAATTGAATTTGCAGGAGTAAAACTTATAAATGGAAAAATTAAAGATAAGTTTGAAACATTAATCAACGCAAAACACCATATAAGAAAATCATCTCAAGCTATCCATGGAATTTCAGAAGAAGACCTGAAAGATGCTCCAACAGAAGAAGAAATATACCCCAAAATTTTTGAATTTATAGGTGATGCAACCATAGTTGCTCATAACGCAATTTTTGATTTTAGTTTCTTAAACAAAGCCTCAAAAAGGTTATATGACAAACAACTTGAAAATAATTACATAGATACTCAAATGATGTTTAAAGAAGTATATCCGCAATATGAATCCTGCGGACTTGATTGCCTTGTTAGCGTATTTAATGCCGATAATGAAAAACGTCACAGAGCTATGGGAGATGCTATGGCATTAGCAAAATGCTATCCCAGATTAAAAGCGCTGTACTATCAAAAGTATAACTGGCAATTATCTCAAATTGACCATGTGGAATATCTTTTTGAAAGATATTTAAGACTTCAATCAGCAATTAACACCATGCAATCGGAAATTCAAGACCTACGTTCAATTTTTAAAATATATTTTGAACGTGGAGGAAGACAAATACAATCAAACAGCGGAGAAATTTTAACTTATAACCATAAAAAAACTTTTTCTTATGATTTTGAAAAAATAAAAGAAATTCTTGAAGAACTAAAAGCACTTCCAAAGGCGGTTAAATTAAATAACGCATTTATAGACAGACTTGTTCAAGGTTCGGGCATTTCAGATGAAATTAAAGACAAAATCAAATCTGCAAGAATAGAAATAAACGAAAATAAATCTTTTAGCATACAAAAACCCGAGAAAAAATAAATTTTATCACAAACTCTTAAAAAAATGTTACAATGAATTTGTACATTATAAAGGAGTTTCTATATGTGGGAAAAAGACATTAACATCAATGAAATTAAAGAAATCAGAACAAGGACAAATGTTTTTTTTGGCGTTGGGGCAATAGAAAAAATAAATGACATTTTAGCTAACCTTAAATCCACAGGAATAAATAAGTTAATTGTTATGTCAGGAAAAAACGCATACAAAGCAACAGGAGCTTGGAGTGTTGTTGAAAAAGCCTTAAAACAAAACAATATTGAATATATTAATTACGACAAAGTTACACCAAATCCGACAAATATTGCCATTGATGAAGCAACTAAAATAGCTCGGAATTTTGGAGCAGAAGCGGTTATTGCAATAGGCGGGGGTTCTCCAACCGATGCAGGCAAATCAGTTGCAATATTATTACAATACAAAGATAAAACAGCAAATGACTTGTATGAATTTAAATTTACACCTGAAAAAGCTGTTCCAATCGTTGCTATTAATTTAACTCACGGAACAGGAACTGAAACTAACAGATTTGCGGTTGCAACAATAGTAGAAAAAGATTATAAACCAGCTATAGCATACAATTGTATTTATCCAATGTATGCTATTGATGATCCTAAATTAATGACAAAATTATCCGAAAAACAAACAAAGTATGTTTCAATCGATGCAGTAAACCATGTTATAGAAGCTGCCACCAGTAAAGTTGCTTCTCCTTATACAATTTGCCTTGCTCATGAAGTAATTTCAATGGTTGCAAAATATCTGCCCGATGCAAATAAAAACCCTGAAGATATTAATGCAAGATATTTTCTTGCTTATGCTGCAATGCTCGGCGGAGTTTGTTTCGACAACGGCTTACTTCACTATACACACGCTCTTGAACACCCACTTTCAGCAATTAAACATGAATTATCACATGGCTTAGGTCTTGCGATACTCCTTCCTGCAGTCATTGAAAATATGTGGGAAACGAAAAAAGAAACCTTAACACACATTTTAAAACCAATGGCACCGTCAATTAACGATGCAATGAGCGCTAAAGAAGCAGGCGATTTAGTATATGAATGGCTAAAATCTGTCGGTGTTCCAAATAAATTAAAAGATGAAGGATTTAGCGAAAATGATATTGAAAGATTAACCGAACTTGCTTTTACAACGCCATCTCTGGACGGATTACTTTCAATAGCTCCAACCAAAGCAACAAAAGAAGCAGTAAAAGAAATTTATAAAAAATCCCTATAAATCAAAATAGCTCCTGTTATCAACAGGAGCTATTTATAGCAAACTTTATTTTATATTTTTTCACAACATTTAAAAGCGAAAGTTTCAATATACTTTGATGGAATGTTAATCCATTTATACTCTCTTATATAATCTTCATTGCGGCAAGTAACAACTGCATCTTTTAAAGTAATAACTCCTTCATAGCACTTATCTTCATGAAATTTACTATCGCACTTGTGCAGCTGCCCTTCAATCCTTTTGTTTCTCAAAAAACAAAGTAAAATATCAGATTCCGTATGTTTAGATAATTCATAAATAGCATCATAAGTTTTACACATAAAAACCTCCAAAATAATAATCAGGTTCTTATATTAAACTATCTTACAAAAAAATACATTATCCTATTGAAAAACTATTGAGCAATTCTAATTAATGAAAATTTTTTAGCCGAACTAATATACTCACTTATTTCAACGTCATCATTTAATTCAGATACTGAAACTAAAATCCTTTTTTCATCAATTTTGCACCCAGCAAGAATATTATTTTCTTTCATAAACTCCAAAAATTTTTCGCTGCATCCGACATTAAGGGTAAATTCATCAAAAAAGTCCTCATTTTCAACTTCAAACCCTAATTCTGATAATTTTTCAGCCAATTTATGGGCATTATTGTATGACATTTTTGCAATTTTTAAAAGTCCTTTTTCACCCAATATTCTTGCATATAAATTAGCAATAAAAGCAACAAGTGCCTGATTAGAACAAATATTTGAAGTTGCTTTTTCACGTCTTATATGTTGTTCTCTTGTTTGTAAAGTTAAACAATACGCCGTTTTTCCGCTTTTATCAACTGTTTTTCCAGAAATTCTGCCTGGTAATTGACGTTTATATTCGTCTCTACAAGAAATAAAACCCGCATAAGCTCCGCCAAAATTAAGACCAACACCAAATGATTGAATGTCACCAACAGTAATATCAACTTTTGGAGGTTCATACAAAATACAAGACATTAAATCCACACAAGCTATAATCAGCTCTTTTGAATTTTTCTTGAAAACATCTTTTAATTCACCATATCTGTTGGGAGTTTGATATAATTTAGCGCAAAGCTCCATATCATCAGTATCTTTACCTATCACAAGCTCTATATCATTCGCCCATAAATAGGTTTTTATTACTTCAAGATAATTTAAATTGATATCCTCGCACACAAACACTTTTCTTTTTTTTGTTAAACGAGATGCCATCAAGATTGCTTCTGCACAAGCGCTAGCTCCATCATAAACCGAAGCATTTGAAACATCCTGATTAACAATAGAACAAATCACTGATTGAAATTCATACATAACCCTCAAAGATCCTTGTGAAATTTCAGCTTGATAAGGTGTATAACAAGATAAAAATTCAAATCTTGATATAAGATCAGCTATCGCAGGAGGAATAAATCTTTTTTTAGCACCTCCACCCAAAAAACAAAGATAATCAATTTTATTCATCTTTGCAATCTTTTCAAGATTCTTCTGGGCAGCTATCTCATCTGCTCCTTCAGATAAATTTAAAAAATTCACTCTTGCACTTTCAGGTATTGAACCATACAATTCTTCAACAGATTTTACACCAATAACATCAAGCATCTGAGCTCTATCATTATCAGACAATGCCTCGTAATTATACATTAATTCCTTCTTTTATTGAACCTCGTCTTTGTAATCATCATATTCCATTAAACCTTCAATATCTTCCTGATAATTAGAAGGTTTAACTTTAACAAGCCAAGCAGAATAAGCATCTTCATTAATCAATTCAGGTGAATTAATTAACTGTTCATTTATCTCAACAACTTCACCCGCAACAGGCATATAAATTTCACTTGCCGCTTTAACAGATTCTATTGTTGCAAAAACTTCATCTTTTGAAAAATTAGAACCAACTTCAGGAAATTCCACAAAAACAACATCTCCCAGTTGTTCTACAGCCCAATCCGTTAAACCAATCAAAACTTGATTGCCTTCCTCAAGAACCCACTCATGAGTCTTAGAACATAAAATTCCTTCTGGTATATTCATTTTATTATTATCTCCTATCTTTCATAATTTTTCTTTATAAAAGGTTTCTTAGTTAATTTTGCATCATATAATTTATTTCTTACCATAACTTGTATAATCATGCCAAGACTTTCTTGAGGATTGTTAAGTCTTGTAACCAAGCTTGAAGACAAGTTAGCAAATTCAATTACACAAAAACCTATATTTCTTCCTAATGTCGGACTTGGTGCACCAGATGTAACATACCCAACCTTAACGCCATCAACAAAAACATCACAACCATTTCTTGCAATTTGCCTATCTTCCATAATAAATGAAAAAAGCTTTCTTCTTAATGGCTTTTGTCCTAATTTTTGAGCTAATATTAAACTCTTACCATTATAATTTTCCTTCTTATCATTCGGGATAAAAAACCCAAGAGAAGATTCTACAGGCGTCATATTTTCATTTAATTCATGACCATATAAAGGCAAACCTGCTTCAAGTCTTAAAGTATCTCTTGCACCAAGACCAACCGGAACAACATTAAATTTACTTTTATAAGACAATATTTTATTCCAAATTTCAATAGCATATTTATTTTCAAAAATAATCTCAAAACCATCTTCACCTGTATAACCCGTTCTGGTTAACAAAACAGGAATGTCACCAAATTTTGCTTTTTGAATTGTAAAAAATTTTGGTTGTACTTCAAGTTTTAGCCCCAAATTATCTACTATAAATTTTGAATTTGGTCCTTGCAGCGCCAACATTGAAAATTCATCACTTTTATTTACAATTTGAACATCAAAATTTTTAGCTTCTTCCCACATAAATAAAATATCATCATTAATCCTTGAAGCATTAATAACAACAAGATAATCTGCATCAATTTCAAAATTTTTTACATTATAAACAATTAAATCATCAACCAATCCGCCCTCTTTATTTGGAAGTTGACAATAAACCGCAAAACCTTCCTTCAAATTTGAAATATCCTGAGGAACAATGCTTTGCAAGTATTCAAGACTTTCCTTTCCTTTTATATATATTTCACCCATGTGTGAAACATCAAAAAGACCTGCAAATTCTCTTGTTGCATTATGTTCTTTTATAATTCCTTCGTATTGAACAGGCATTAACCAACCACCAAAAAGCACCATTTTTGCACCCAACTTTATATGCTCATCATACAAACAAGTTTTTTTTGCTTCTTTTAATATTTCCATTAAAACCTCTTACCTAATATAAATTCTGGGCAATCGCATTTTTAATCTGCAAGTTAATTCATAATTAATTGTATCAAGTTTATTTGCCCAACTGTCAATAGTATCTATTTTATTATGTTCGCCCAAAAGCTCTATAATGTCACCTTTTGAACACTCAATTCCGGTAACATCAAACATCATTTGATCCATGGTAATCCTTCCAATCTGATTAACTTGATTACCATTTAAAAATGCAATAATATTGCCTGATAATTTTCTTGCAACTCCATCTGCATAACCAAGAGGAATTGTTGCAACTTTTTTATCTTCTTTAGCAACATAAATATGTCCATAGCTAATTCCATCGCCCTTTTTTAAAGTATGTATATTTGTAATTCTCGCTTTCAAAGCCATAACAGGAAACATTGATTTTACTTTTTTATTTTCCTCTGATTTATTTGAATAAGGACTCAAACCCCACATCACAATCCCCATTCTAACCATATCATAAGAAAATTCAGGATAAGAAAAAATACCTGGAGAATTTAGACAATGAATCTTTACCCCATTCTTTTTAAACTCATTCCTAAAAGGTTCAATTATATCCTTAAAACAATTTATTTGTTTTTCAAATAATATTTTATTTTCAACGTCTGCAAAATGAGTAAAAATCCCTTTTAATTCAACAAAATCCGATTTTAAAACTTTTTTTATAAAATCTTTAGCAAATTCTTTTTCAAGCCCAATTCTATTCATACCCGTATCCAGTTTAATATGAACTTTTAATCTTTTATTCAATCTTTTATATAACTGACAAGCCACATCCAAATGTTCCTCATTAAAAATAGAAATTGAAATATCATACTTTATAGCATTTTCAAAAGCCCACAAAGGCGCAGCGCCAAGAACCAATATAGGAGCATCGATTTTATTTTCTCTAAGTTCAATCCCCTCATCCACACTTGCAACACCAAATTCACTAACTCCACAAGCCAACAAAACAGGAGCACACATTAATGAACCATGACCGTACCCATCAGCTTTAATAACCGCAAATATCTCGGGAGGATTACTTTTATCAAGACAATTATTAATTAAATACTTCTTAACTTCTAAGACGTTATGTTCTAAATTAGAAAGATTGATTTCAACCCAAGCATCCCTGTTTTTATTAACATACGTTCCTCTAAAATTCTGCATTACGCCTACCTTTTATTATGTAATAAAAATAATTCAAATGTATTTTCCATTAAGCAAGCTATGGTCATCGGCCCCACTCCACCAGGGACAGGGGTTATATAACTTGCTACATCTTTAACTTTTTCAAAATCAACATCCCCAACAAGCCTTCCATTGTCTTGTTTTATTATTCCTACATCAATAACAACCGCACCTTTTTTAACCATGCTAGAAGTAATTAACTTTGCTTTACCAGTTGCACTCACTATAATGTCTGCATTTTTAGTGTACTCCTTCAAATTCTGTGTTTTTGAATGAGCCAAAGTAACTGTCGCATTTTCATTAGACAAAAGAGAAGCAACAGGCTTTCCTACGATATTTGAACGTCCTATTACAAGCGCATTTTTACCCTCAATTTTTATATTATAAGCTTTTAATAGTTTAACTATTCCTTTTGGAGTACAACACACAGCATAAGGATTAAATCCCGCATATAGCTTTCCAATATTAAACGGATGAAACCCATCAACATCCTTTCTTGGATCAATTAATTCTATAATCTCGCTTTCATTTAAATGAGAATATAATGGTAATTGGACAAGAATACCATTTATATCAGGGTTTTCATTAAGTTCGTGTATTAATTCTGTCAATTTTCCCTGAGTAATAGAATTATCAAATCTATAAACACAAGATTTATAACCTAAATTAAGCGAATGTTTCTCCTTAGAAGCAACATAAATCCTGCTTGACGGATCATCATTTGCCAAAATTACCGCTAATCCAGGTTTTTTATCAAACTTTTTAACCTTTTCTTTTAATTCTTCTAAAATTAAAAAAGCAACTTTTTTTCCGTCAATTATCAACTTTTTCCCCTTTTTTACTATTGCGGCAAATTCATTCTTGAATAAGAAACTTCAACAACATCTTTTATTTTATTATAATCAATTCCTCCAAATTCATTAATATAATTTTCAACACATGCAACAATATCTAATTCAAGGCTTTTTGCAATATCATTTATTTCCTTTAGTTTTTCTTTTTCAACCTTATTGACCACAACTCCTAACTGCCCCTCTACTGCATATTTTCTCGATGATTCAGCAATTTTTGACGCAAGAAAAAGAGAAGATTTCGAACACAAAGAAACTATTATTGTTTCATCAATGGGGTAATCAACAAGTAAATTAAGGTACTTCAAATCATATTCACAATCAAAAATAACAAAATCATACCTTTCAATCAATTTAACAAGTGAATCACGCATCAATTTAGTAGAAGGACAAATACAATCTTTTGGAGTAACAAACCAAGAGGCGACCAAATCAACATTTTCATCTACATTTATAATTATATCTTCAAGAGCCCATTCTATAAACTCCTGCTTAGTCATTCCATTAGGAATTCCTGTTTTATATTCATGTTTACCTGATTTTATACCATAAATAGTATTTCTTGTTTTAACGCCAAAACTATCCGTAAGTTCAAGAGACAAGTCATTATCCACAAACAAAATCGAAGAATTAGGAAATTTTTTTTTAATTAAATCTCCAAAAACCCTTGCAAAAGTAGTCTTGCCACTTCCAGATTTACCTATTAAAGCTATTGTAGATGTCATAAAGCCCCTTATTCAACTACATAAAAATTGTACAACAAAATTCTCTTAGTTAAAATGATAAAAAAATAATTACTCCAAAATACATATATTTGAATTATTGTATTTAATTATCCCAAAAAGTAAAATAATAACGTAAGTAAATAGGTAATATCATGTATCATAATCAGGTTTTAGCAATGATTTTAGCAGGCGGACAAGGAAAACGACTTTATCCTTTAACTAAAGACCGCGCAAAACCTGCTGTTCCATTTGGTGGAAGATACAGAATTATTGATTTTGTTTTAAACAATTTTGTTAACTCGGGATTTTATAAAATAAAAATCTTAACACAATACAAATCTGATTCCCTAAACAAACATATTTCAAGAGGGTGGAATTTATGTCCCTCAATAGACCAATACGTTGATCTCGTTCCTGCACAAATGAGGACTGATGGCAACTGGTACAAAGGAACTGCCGATGCAATTTATCAAAATAAAAACCAAATAACAGACGAAAACTATAGCCACGTTTGTGTTTTTGGAGGAGACCATATTTATAAAATGGATGTTCGCCAAATGCTTGACTATCACATTCAAAAAAATGCCGATTTAACTATATCTTCCATTGCAATACCTATTGAACTTGCTGGTGAATATGGAATTATTGAAGTAGATGAAAATTGGAGATTACAAAATTTCATCGAAAAACCTAAAACAAAACCAAAACATATTCCCAACGACCCCACAAAATGCCTCGCTTCAATGGGAAATTACATCTTCAAACCCGAAAAACTAATTGAAGAACTTGAATATGATGCATTTGACGAAGATTCAAGCCATGATTTCGGCAAAAACATTATTCCAAATATGCTAAAAAATAACTCCAAAATATATATTTATAATTTTAGCTCAAATACCTTTCAAGGAATGCTTCCAGCTGAACAAGGTTATTGGAGAGATGTTGGAAATGTAGACAGTTATTTTATGGCAAATATGGATTTATTAGCATATTCTCCCGAACTTAATTTATACTCACAACAATGGCCATTAAGAACATACAATTATAATTTTCCACCTGCAAAATTCATTTGGGACGAGGATGAAAGAGTTGGAGTTGCAAAGAACTCTTTGGTTTCAGAAGGATGCATAATTTCAGGAGGTTGCATTTCAGGATGTGTTTTGTCGCCAAATGTTAGAATTAACAGCTATTCTAGCGTTGTAGATTCAATTCTAATGGAAAATGTTACAATAGGCAGACATTCTCAAATTAATCGTGCAATTATCGATAAAAACGTAAACATTCCACCCTACACAGAAATAGGATACAACAAAGAAGAAGACACTAAAAGAGGTTTTTATGTATCGCAAGGAGGAATAACAGTAGTACCAAAAGGTGCAATTATTGATTAACTAAAGTAATTTCATCTTTAATATTAAAAAATAACTCAGCATTTTTTCTAAAATCTTCCGGATTTTTTGAAACAAAAAATTTAATCTTACCCTTATTTTCATAAAAATCACTTCCAACTCTGATATTCTCCTTTACAACTTCCGCTAAACAGCCTGCTGGGTTAAAATATTCAATATCAGAATTAATGCTTTTAAATATATTAATTAAATAAGGATAGTGTGTACAACCTAAAACAAGTTTTTTTGCACCGGAATTTCTAACTATATCCATTTTAGACTTGATTAAATCTATAGATTTTTTATCTTCATACAACCTTTCTTCAACTATCTCCACAAAACCCGTACAATCAATTTCTACAACATTAATTTTTGGATTATATTTCTTGATTTCTATTTCATATTTTTTTGAATTAATAGTCGCACGAGTTGCAAAAATAGCTATAGTATCATTATCTTTTAAATTACTTATCGCTTTTTTAACTACAGTTTGAATTAAAGGAAAAATTTTTAAAATTCCATCAAACTCCTCACTTAGCTTATCATACACAACAGCAGATGTTGTGTTACAAGCAAAAACAACATTTTTAACATTTTTTTGAATAAAAAATTCTAAAATTTTCTTGGTGTAAAAATATATTTCATCAAAAGTCTTTGTCCCATAAGGCATATTTTTTGTATCACCAAAATACAAAAATTTACCCTTTGGCATAATAGCAACTAATTCCGATAATACGCTTAGACCTCCGACTCCACTATCTAAAATTCCGATATATTCCATTTACTTTAAGTACTCCAATATACCTTTTGCAATAGACTCTGCAATTTGCTCTTGCCTATCTTTTTTAAGTAATTTAGCTCTTTCCTCAAGATTTGAAATAAAACCCATTTCAATTAAAACACTTGGTGCTTCTGTATGATTTATAACATAAAAACAAGATTTTATCACACCTCTGTCTTTTGTTTCCCATTTTTTTAGATTTTTTTCACTTGCAAAAACAGAGTGAATTTTTTGAGCAAGCTCATAACTATCATCCTTGTAATAATGAGTTTCAAGACCAAACGAATCTTCTTTAACCGTTGAATTAGTGTGAATACTAACGTATATATCAGGACTTAATTCGTTAGAATAATTAACTCTATCTTCAAGGGTCATTGTTGTATCCTTTGTTCTGGTCATATAAACATGTATATCTTTTTTCTCAAGCTTTTCCTTAACCAATTTTGCAACAGCAAGATTTAAGGTTTTTTCATAATAACCACCACCTATTGCACCACTGTCCACCCCGCCATGGCCGGGATCGAGTACCACTTTTTTCATTGAACTTATTGTAGGTGGCTCTTTTTTCTTTTTAGGTTTTTGAATTTCAGGTTTTTCTTCTTCTTTTGGAATATATATTACATTAAGATTTTGAGATTTCTTTTCATCTTTTATTTCTTTTTCAACATTTTTCGCTGCAATTAAAATTTCATTTTTAACCGCAGGAATAACCGACTTTTCTTTAAAACATAATTTAATTGATTTAGCATTACTTTCAACATTTGCATAAGCAAAATTTAAATTCTCCATAGGAATAATGAAACGAGTTTTATCTTGAGATATTTTAAGCACCTGAACTTTTATATCACTTGTTTTTAGCATCTGTTCAAAAAGCAAAGTATTATAATCACCCAAATTATTGACATCTAAGTAAAAACTGTCATTTAACTCAAAAACATCATAAGTAACCGCTTGATTAAATGCTATGTCAAAAATATTATAGCCATTTGAATTTTTAGTCATTTTATAGGAATTAACTTTTGCAGTATTCGTTGAAAAAACAGTATTAATTACATACGTTCTGTGAGATACAAAAAGACTTTGTCCGTCAGGAGACACAACAAAACGAAAATCACGAACATTATCACTTTCAAGAGTTAATTTGATTTTTTTTGCGGACAATTTAGATATTGTTAATGTACCTTTTATTTTATTTGAACTTGGAATATTATAAGTTTTATTTTCAAGCTTTGACGCTAGCCCTGCACTATCTAATACAACTTCTGCTACTGTATTATCAGAATTATAAGTAGCTCTCTGCATTGAAATTTGACCCAATCCCCTCAAAATTAAGCCATCTGAATTTTGACTTACCTGACTTAAATAATATTTAGTCTGAAGTCTTGGATTTATTTCTATAACCTCATTTGAGGTATTATAAACTAATGTTGCAGAGGTATTTTGCAATAATGAAGACTTATCAGAATCACCAACAGGAGTATAAAATTTATATTGAATTGAATTATCAATAATTGATGAAGCATATTTAACAACTATATCTGACCCGTTTGTATATGTTCTAAACTTTGATAAATCAGACTGCCCAGAAACCGTAAAAACAATTCTAACCACATTAGGATTAACAGAAAACTGACTCAATGCAACATTTTGAATTACAGAATTTTGAAGCTTATAATTCCTGCTGGCACCAATTAAAGTTGAATTCGGTATATCAACTACATAACGATACGGTGAACTTATCGTAAATGCGGAGACATTATTAATTAAATTAACGGAATTATTAACATTAGAATTTGGCACATAAACAACGCTCTGAGCTCCTTTAAAGCTTCCTTGCCCCCTTATGTATATTAATCTATCAGAATTATCAATAATTATATCTTTTATTTTCAAATTCTCAGCACAAAAGGCACTGCAAAGTACACTCTGCACCGCCAGCATTAAAAAAAATAATATAATTGCTGTCAGTTTACGTAGTTTCAATGATTTTCCTTTATGCTTTAATTTTAGCATTAACTTTTTAATATTAACTAATACGGATTGTTGAATTTTTATTTGAATTAATATAGTATTTACTTATGGATTTAAAGAAAAATATCGGAGCCTATTTGTTTTTACTGCCCGCTTTTGCGGTGCTTTTAGTATTCTTCTTTATTCCATTTTTCCATACTATTTGGCTTAGCTTTTTTAGTTATTCAAAAAATATTTATTCACCCGATTTTGTTTTTTTAAATAATTACTTTGAACTTATCAAATCACCCCTTTTTTTAAAAACTATAATTAACACTTTTTATTTTTTGATTTTATGTGTGCCATTTTTGGTTATTTTCCCTTTATTTTTAGCAATTCTAATCAACCAAAATATAAAATGCAAAAATATATATAAAATTATAATCTATCTTCCAGTAATTATTTCTATAGTAGTAGTTGCCATAGCCTTTAAATGGCTTTATGCACCAAATGGACTTTTAAATTTTTTTATTGAAAAAATAGGTTATAATTCAATCGGTTGGCTTTCTGACCCAAAAGTCTCCATGGTATCCGTTGCAATAGTTACCATTTTTAAAGGTATAGGATATTACATGATGATATATTTAAGTGCTTTAATGAGTGTACCTAAAGAATTATACGAAGCAGCAGAAGTTGATGGCGCAACAGGTTTAAAAAAACACTTGCTTGTAACAATTCCACACATAATGCCAATGATAGCATTAGTCAGCACTATAAGCTCAATTTCAGCTTTGAAAGTTTTTGTTGAAATATATGTTATGACAAAAGGTGGACCTCTTGATTCGACAAAAACAATAGTTTATTACATATACGAAAAAGCTTTTGAAAACCTTGATTTAGGTCTCGCAAGTGCAGGAGCGGTTATATTACTTTTTATAGTTATGGGTTTTTCAATTTTAAATATTTTTGTTTTTGAAAAGGATAAATACAAAATATGAAAATAAAAAACATAATTACTCATATAATTCTAATTTTCATTTGCATACTTTCTTTAGTACCCTTTTTATGGCTATTATCCACTGCGCTCAAAGGAAGATGTGAAAATATTTTTGCTTACCCTCCGATTTTTATACCAAAAGACTTTACACTAAATAATTTTAAAGAAGTTTTAAAACTTGTTCCAATAGTACGGTATGTCATAAATAGCTTTATTGTGGCTTCTTCAACAGTTATATTAAATGTAATACTTTCTGCTCTTGCTGCATACCCCTTAGCGAGAATGGAATTTAAAGGTAAGAAAATTGCTTTTTTTGCAATACTCGCAACAATAATGGTACCTTTTCAAACAATAATGCTTCCGGTATATATAATTACACTTAAACTACATTTAATTGACAATTATTCAATATTAGCAGGATATTTAGGTTTAATTATGCCCTTTGCAGTCAATGCTTTTGGAATATTTCTTTTAAGACAAGCATTTTTAACAATACCAAAAGAAATAGAAGAAAGTGCTATTATAGATGGCTGCAATTCTTTTCAAATATTTTTTAAATTATTACTTCCTATGATAAAACCATCCGTTGCACTTCTTGCAATATTCACTTTTATCGGTTCTTGGGGAGAATTTTTATGGCCAAGCATAGTACTAACCAATGAAAAATTATTTACTCTTCCTGTCGGAATAAACAACCTCTCAAGTGCATTTAGTTCAGACTACAGGCTTGTTGCAGCAGGATCAATAATTAGCATTATACCTATTATGGTATTTTTTCTTGCACTTCAAAAATATTTTATTTCAGGCTCAACCGAAGGAGCCGTAAAAGGCTAATTATATCCAAAATCCTTAATAATAGCTTTATCTTTTAACCAATTTTTCTGAACTTTTACAAAAAGCTTTAAGTAAACTTTTTTTCCTAATATTTTTTCTAACTCAATCCTGGCTTCTTTTCCGATATTTTTTAACATTGAGCCATTTTTGCCTATCAAAATGCCCTTTTGACTCTCACTATTTACAACTATTCTCGCTGTAATCTTGTCTATTTTTTCTTGTTCAATATAATCATCAACCAAAACAGCCACGCTATGAGGAACTTCATCTTTTGTATTCAAAATTATTTTTTCTCTGATAATTTCACCTGCAATTTCACGCATGTTTGAATCACAAATTATATCATCATCATAAAACTTTTCACCAACAGAAATATGATTTTTAATTTTATCAATTAAATCGTTAACATTTCTTCCGGTTTTAGCGCTTATTTTTATGGAATCCACATTATCACAAAACATTTTTTTATAAGAAAAAAGATTCAGCTCTCTTTTATTTATATCCTTAATTAAATCGACCTTATTTAAAACGAGTAAAACCTGAGATTTAGAATTTTTTATATAATTCTCATATATCCATTTATCCCCCGGACCACACTGCTCAGTGACATCAACCATAAACAAAATCAAATCCACACTATCTAAAGCACTTTTTGATTGTTCAGACAAATATCTTCCAAGTTCATTTATTGGTTTATGAACCCCTGGAGTATCTATTATAATAATTTGCGAATTACTATCAGTATAAACACCCTTAAGGTTTTTTCTTGTAGTTTGTTTTAAAGAAGTGGCTATAGCCACTTTCTGACCTAAAATTTTATTCAAAAGAGTTGATTTTCCGACATTTGGACGAGCCACAAGAGCCACTATGCCGGATTTAAAAATTTTTTTATCATCTTTTTCAATTATTTTTTTCATTAGACAATTTACTTCTTTTACAATAATCTATATTTATACTATAATATTAATAATTATAAATTAAAAATAAAAGGATAGTAAAAGTGAATAGAATTTTATCAAGAATTTCAATTCCTATATTTACAATATTTTTATTGCTGAACGCTGCAAATGCCATTGATAATGAATATAAAAATTCTTTAACAAAAATTGAACTTACAAAAACAAGCGAAAATTCATATAATGTAAACTTGTATACATCTAAGAAATTTTCCGAACCAGTTAAAATAATAAAAAAAAGTGATCTAAACTACTATATCTTACTACCTGAAACAAAAAACTCGGCTACTTTAACTTCTTTTAACACCTCTGATATAAGAAATGTTGATGCAAAAGTGTTTCAATATGCAGGAGCCGATATTAATAACGGATACACAAAAATAAATATAAATACAACAAAACCTCTTAATTTTAAAGTAGCAATAAAAAACAATGCGCAAGCAGCTTCTAAGCTTACAGATGAAGTAGCATCAAATTCACAAAAAATAACTCCAAAAGCATCAACAATCACTCAAACGACTAATAATCAAAAAAAAAATGTGGCTTTTCAAAAAGCAAAGATAAAAGAAAATTTATCTGAATCAACAAACAAAACAAAAACTGCTAAAAATGAAAATAAATCAAAAACAGTAAAATCAACAACAATAACGACTCAAAAAAAAGAAACAATAAAAAAAATTGAAAAAACAAATATACAAACTCCTAAAATCAATAATCAAAATCAAGAAATAAAAAAAGAAAATCCAATCGAATCAAATAAAACAGAAGAAATTCAAGAAAAAACAAGCGAAAACGAAACAAACCTTGAAACAGAAAATACAAACTCCATAGAAAAATATACGGAGAATGAGCTTTTAGCAGATGAAAATCAAAATATAAAAGAACCTAAAAAAGATTTATACGACTACCTTATAGCTACAAAAAGCAAATTATCTTCCATAAAACAAAAAATATTTGCTTACAAAATAAGTTTTAAAAATAAACTAAAAGAATATGGCTTAAGTATACGAGACATCTTACTAATGGCTCTTGCGGGTATTATAAGTTTTATTATAATGCTATTGATATTAACAAGAAAAACTCCTCAACCCAGACTAAAAAATAAAGCAGATTTAATAGAAAAAAACGAAAAATCAAACTTAACCTTCAAAAAACCTGATGAAAGTTCACATCAAACTCCAAACAATGGACAATACTTTATTTTTGATAAAAGTGTAAAACAAACAGGCTTTTGCGATCCTGCAACATCTGCTATCAAAAGAAATTATGAATTATCAAGCTACGAACCTGATTTAAGAGATAACTATAAACGAGCAGAAGTAGAACCATACGGAACGACAAAAAACTCAAAAGTAGGAACTCAAGAATCAGAATATGACATTATTCAAAAGATATTAAAAGAAGACAGTTTCATTGAAATTACTCCGCGAGAATCAGAACAAATTGACCTTAAAACCAAAGAAATAAAACAAAGTGTTACGTCGCCTATTCTAAAAGAAGAAATTAAACCACAATTACAAAAACAAATACCTAATGAAATAACAAAAGAACCTGAAGTTTTATCAAGTGTTGAAATTGCCCCCGAAAGAGGTTTTATGTGTGTTTCATATAACGATAACATTAATCTGTTGGGCTATATATTCGATGATGTTTTTGCACTTCACAACTTCAAAACACCAAAATTAGAAAACTACAATATAAAATTTAGAATGTCTGAAAAAACCGATAAAACTGCAACTTTCATTGTAAAAGTTGATAAAACAAAAATGCTAATTAAAGTTACAAAGTCAACCATGATTAAAGAGGTTGTAATGTAATGAAAGATATGCGCCCCAATTCAATCAAAAAGAAAAAAATGAAATACAAAAAATTAAACACAAAAAACTGGGGTATAGATTTTAACAAAAATGAATATAAAGAAATAATACTGTCAAATTCTAATCACCCTGAAACTATTTATGTTGCTCCATACCCATCTGTTGGATAGAATCATTAGATTTCATTTCTTGAAGTCTTTGTTGACCATTCATAACAACTTGGTACAATCTATTTAAATCTTGCTCTAAATTATTTAAAAGCGCCTGCGCATACTCTTGAGATTCTTCTTTCATTCTAATTGAATCATTTTTAGCATTAAGCCTAAGCTCTTGAGCTTCATTAAAAGCAGCCATTTTTATTTGTTGACATTCTTCAAAAACTGTCTGTCTAAATTTTTCGGCATGTTCTTCCATTGCTTTATTCAAACTGGACTCATTTAAAAGTTTATATCTTTCATTTTCAGCATCCTGAATAATTCTTTCTGCTTTAAGTTTTGCATCTTGGATAATTTCATCTTTTTTCTTCAAAATTATTCTTGCATCTTGAATTTCATCAGAAATTGCATTAGGAAAAGCATTAACGATTTTATAAAGTTCTTTAGTATTAACAATCATACGACCAGGAAAAATCGGTATACCATCATCACACAACGTACTTAAATCATCTATTAAATCAAACATTTTATTTACTGATTCAGTCATTTTACTTTAAAACCTTTCTTAAATCATCTTGTAAATATTCTACCACATTTTTTGGAACAAATTTAGAAATATCTGTTTTATAATTAGATAATTCCTTTACTATACTTGAAGAAATAAAATTATGTTCAGGACGTGTCGACAAAAACACCGTATCTATATCAGGAGCAATTACCTGATTAGTCTGGCATAACTGAACTTCATATTCAAAATCTGTAATTGTTCTTAAGCCCCTAATTAAAAAATTTGCTCCAATCTGTTTTGCATATTCAACTGTAAGACCGTCAAAGCTTGCTACAGAAACATTTTCCATATCTTTAACTGCTTCTTTAATTAAATCAACTCGAACAGGAGTTGAAAGAAAAGATTTCTTTTCAGGGTTATTTAAAACTGCTATCACAACAAAATCAAACATTCTACGTGCTCTTTCAAGCACATCAATATGTCCGTTTGTAATAGGATCAAAACTTCCCGGATAAAGCGCAATTTTTTTATCAAATGATGAATCTATCATAATTCATATTATAGTATCAAAAAATATTTATATTCAATTTTAAACAGTTAATTAATTAAATTTTAAAAAATTCTTTACATTAATTAACAAGTTATTAAGCCCTTGGTTGAAAATTCTCTATTAATTCAAGCAATTTATCTTGCCAACCAGCATCTTTTTTTAAAAATATATCAGCACCACCATTCAAACATTTCACCCTATTTTCAGCTTTATTTGATGCCGTTATAACAACAATTTTAGTATCAAGATTATTTTTTGTAATTATTTTTTTTGTTTCATTTAAAAGAGTATAACCTTCTTGTTCAGTAGAAACAAATAAATCCATTATAACAAACGCATAATTAGAACGAACAAAGGTATTCAATCCGCTAAAAATATCCTTTGCAACTTGAACATTATACCCTAAATTCCTTAACAATATTTTTAACTGATACGTGACAACACCAATATCATCTATAACCAAAATATTATTTGATGAAGGGGTAAACCCTTCAGGATGAACTTCATCCTGAACTTCAGACTCATTAATATGCTTAATTTTATAAACGGCTTCTAAAAGATTTTCATCTGAAATATCTTGAGGAGGCTTCATTCCTGCTATTTTAAATACTTCTTTTAATATATTTGTATTTATTTCAACTTTTTTTTCACTCATAATTACACCAACTAAATTACACTCTTTTCTGAAATATCTGTAATCCTTAAACCAAAATTATCCTCAATAATTACAACTTCACCCCTTGCAACTTCGGAACCATTTGCAAGAAGCTTAATCGGCTCAACTGTCTTGTTATCAAGTTCAATAATTGAGCCTTTAGTTAAATCTAAAACTTTTTTCAATGATATATCTGTCTCCCCCAAAATTGCAGATAACTCAAGCTCAACATCAAGTAAAAGGCTGTACGTTTTTGATTTAGCAACCTTTACCGGTTTTTCAACACTTTCAAGCTTAGTTATATCAAGATTTTTAGGCTCCATTGACAAGTTTTACTCCTTTTCAAGATATTGATCAACAATTTTTACACAAATTTTATTTTGAATTTCACCCGGAACAACAAAAAACTTTCTTTTTTTATTTACGCAAGCAATAAGTTCTTTATCTAATTTTTGTTCCAATTTTATAACATCATCAACTTTTAAATCCAATACATCATTAATTTCAACCTTTGCCATTCCAAGAACAACTTGTACCTCAAGCTCCGCACTCTTAATTTTTTCTAAAGTTTCATTTTTTCCTATTTCATTTGCTGCAACACTCGTATGTTGATATATATATTGCGGAGTCAATTTCGGCAAAACAGTCTCCAAAACAGGGTAAGGAAAACATATATTCATTAAACCAAAGTTCTTCTGGCCTAAACGAACTTCAAACGAAATCAAAGTCACTATTTCACCACTTGTTGTGATAGGAACAGAGTGATAACCGTTTGCTAATGTCACAAATTCAGATTTTACAGGTAAAATAGTCCCCCAAGCTTCTTCTAATATTTTTATAATTTTTTCAACAAATTTTGTAGTTAAAAGTTCTTCTATTTGAGTTAACTCTCTGTTGTGATCATTAACTACCCCAGAACCACCGAGCATTCTATCCAATACAACAGCTAAGACCTCAGGGCTCATTCCCATAGAAATCTCTCCTGAAAGAGGATTAAGTTTAAAAATCATGTTTTGAACATGTGATGGCATTGAGCAAATATACTCTTCATAAGTCAACTGATCAACCGAAATAACATCTATTTCAACTTCCATTCTCAAATATCCAGTTAAAACCGTTGCTAAGTGACGTGCAAAATCCCTATGAATATCCTGCAAGGCTTTTAAATGTTCTTTAGAGAACTTATCGGGACGTCTAAAATTATATAATTTACATCCTCTTTTAAATTCATCAGACACCGAAACTTCGAGATTAAATTCCGGAACATCTTTTACACCTTCATCTAAATTAAAATCTTGATCTTCCATTTTTGAATATACTTTCCTATGTAAATAATACTATTTGCTTCATTATTTGTCTATCATATCGAAAGTGTATAAACATTTTTTTGGTATAATTTTCTTATGAAAAAACTGGAACTTTTAGCACCTGCAAAAAACTATGAGTGTGCAATAAATGCAATAAATTCCGGAGCAGACGCAATATATATCGGCTCAATTAATTATGGAGCAAGAAAAAATGCTTCTAATTCTATAGAATCTCTTGAAAAAATAATAAATTATGCCCACCTTTTCAATGTTAAGGTCTATGTAACTTTAAACACCATTTTAAATAATGAAGAATTAGAAAAATGCAAAAAATTAATTCAAAAATTATATGAAATAAAAACAGATGCCATTATAATTCAAGACTTTGGGATTTTATATTTGGCCTGCAAAAATGAAATCCCTCCAATAATTCTCCATGCAAGCACACAATGCGACAATAGAACAGTTGAAAAAATAAAATTTTTAGAAAATATAGGTTTTAAAAGAGCAATTTTAGCAAGAGAGTTATCTATAGAAAAAATTGAGGAAATTAAAAAAAACACAAACATTGAACTAGAACACTTTATCCATGGAGCATTATGTGTATGCTACTCAGGACAGTGCTATTTATCTGAATACATAGGAAAAAGAAGCGCAAATAGAGGAGAATGCGCTCAAGCATGCAGAAAACGCTATTCCCTTGTAACAGAAGATAAAAAATATATAGTTAAAAATAAATACTTACTTTCTCTAAAAGATAACAATTTATCCAAACACCTCAATAAACTAGTAAAAGCAGGAGTAACGTCTTTTAAAATCGAAGGAAGATTAAAAGATAAAAACTATGTAAAAAATGTTGTTTTATACTACAACAATCTCCTTGAAAAATACCCCAGAACAAGCCATGGGATAATTATCAAAGATTTTGAAGCAAATCTTGAAAAATCATTTAATAGGGGTTTTTGTGATGATTATTTATTTAATAAAAAAGATAACATCTATAACTTCACTACACCAAAATCACTAGGAGAATATATAGGAATAATTGAATCAACTTTTGAAAAAGGTTTAATAATTAAAACCAATAAAGAAATAAATCCCCAAGACGGGCTCTTAATAATCAATGAAAGCGAATCGAACGGATTTTCAGTAAACAAAATTGAAAAAATAAAAAATCTAACAAAAATATATCCAAACAAAAAGCTCGACAATGCATTTTTAAAAACAGGCACAAAAATATACAGAAATTTGGATGTAAAATTTAACAAAATTCTTGAAAATTCAAAAACAACAAGAAAATTAGAAATAGATTTCAACATTTTTCAAAACAAAATAGAAACAAAAGATATAAATAATAACAAAATAACTCTTGATTTTAATTTTGACGAAATTGCAAAAAACCAAGAAAAAATGAAAGAAAATTTTATAAAATCAATATCTAAAACAACAGATACTCCATATATAGTAAGAAAAATTGAATTTAAAACCGATACACTACCCTTTATACCTGTAAGCAAAATAAACGAAATCAGACGAGAAATTTTAAATAAATTAAGTGAAAAAATCCTAAAAAATTATAAGACAAAAAAACAAAAGCCTCTCAATTTAACTGACTATCCAATAAAACAAGGGGATTATAAATTAAATGTTCACAATAAAAAAGCAAAAGAATTTTATGAACTTTTAAATTGTAAAATTATTGAAAATAGTTTCGAAAGTTTAACAAATAGAAAAAATAAAGAATTGATGACGACAAAACACTGCTTAAAAAAAGCTTTTTTAGGATGCAAAAATAATGAAAAATTATACCTAGAAGATGAAAAAGGCATAAAATATCCTCTTATTTTTGATTGCAAAAACTGCGAAATGAAAATTTTTTCTTCATAAATTAGCAATCTTTTTCTTTTACTGTTTTTTAAAAAATACAAAAGAAAGGTTTTTTATGCAAATACAAAATATAAATTTAATTAAAAACTATAAAAATACAAATATCCCCTTTGGTAAAATCAAGGATTTAATTTTTTTAGACTACTATAAAAATTTTGGTCAAGATGCTGTAGTTGATTGCTTTATACGCAACAAAGGAAATAATACAAATATATCCAGAATTATAAAAATAGGAAATGAAAAGAAAAAAGTTAAAACCATAAATGAGACACAATATTTTATATATAATGAAAATGGGGAAGAAACTGCTTCAATGAAACTTCGTTTTTCTGGTAAAAATGAATTTTATTTCAGTGATGAATTTTATAAAAAAACTAAAAATGGACCCATAGTAATAGAAGAAATATCAGCTAAAAACAAATCAGAGAGAAACTTTTTAATTAGTGAAGCTGTTAAATTTAGTAAGCACAATGGCTCTAAAGGCTGCATCGTGATAAATGCCAAAAATACATCTAAAGAATACGAAAGCTGTCCCAGCGAAGACGGCTACAAGGCATATAACTTAAATATCCCTGCAAGTTATATCAGAGGTTTTAGAGCTATTGATAGAGAAATTGAAGAAAAAATACGCCAAGGAATGCAATCCTTAAACTACTATGGCGCATACAACGGCCCAAGACAAGCTTACATGTATTTACCTAAAGACAGAATTAATTTTTACTTAAAAAAAAGCAAACACTTTAATTATAATCTTTAATCTTAAAAGCGTAAAATAACTCAAATAAACTTAAAATTAAAAACAATAAAAATACAAGCAAATACGATTTATTTGAATATACCAAAACACCCTTTATATTTTCAGGTTGAAAAACATTCATAAGCATACCTGATAACATTCCTAAAATGCCAACCATCATAAAAAAACCAAAATTTTGTATACTAACTGCAGTTGCAGAGACTTCATATCTATTTAAAAGGTGTAATGTTGTGATTAAAAGCGGAGATATACTCCCAATAAACGAAGGTATACAAAATATTAAAGCAATAAATTTTGTTTGAATGTCAAAAATAAGTAATAAAGTAATTGATAACACCGACATAAAAGATAACACTGCAAAAGTTTTAAAAATTACCGAACGCCTATTATGAATACACTTTGATATAATAGCTGTAATTGTTCCAGCAAAAGCAGAAATAACAGCCATTAAGGATAGAATTATTGCAGCTTTATTTCCACTTATATTACAAAAATCCTCTAAAAATTTCTTTCCTATTACCGTTTGTAAAACATAATAAAGTCCATAGTTAATACTACCAAACAAAAAAACATTTATATTCTTTTTATTCGATAAAACCTCCCTAAAAGGCGCAAAAGAAAGGTGTGTATCTGATTCTATGTGAACTGGTTTAAATATGTATAACACAATAAGGTAAATAATAGCAAGCAATAAAGTTAAAAAACCCAACAAATACAGAGAATTTCTCCATCCTATTTCATTAACGCACATTACAAAAGGAGCATTTGCAATAATTCCACCACTATAACCTATAAATAAAATATAAGAGACTGCAAGTGAAAAATTCCTGTCTTTTGCGTATTTTTTTACCTCTCTAATTACACTTAAATAAAATGTTGCAGCTCCAAATCCCATAAAAGCCCTTGACAAATATAAACCCATAACAGTTGACGAATGAGGAAAAACAATAGAACCTATCGCAAACATAATACTTCCTATTGCAATAACTCTGAAACCACCAATTTTATCCACCATAAGTCCGACAAAAAGTTGAGTTATAGCATATATATAACAAAATATAGCTCCAAGAAGTGTAATTTTAGATGCGCAAGCAGAAAAATCACTCTGCAAAATATCAAATATAGCTCCTGGAATTGCCGTTCTTTGAACATTAGCCAAGAAATAAAATATAGTTGCAATAAATATTAAAATAAACCTATAGTGATGTTTTTGATGAAGTGTCATAAATTATACCAAAATCATTTTTTAAATATAAAAAATACAGCAAGAACAATAAAAATGAAACCGATTAAATAATTCCAACGAAAATGTTCTTTTAAATATAACACACTAAAAAGTGAAAATATAATTAAAGTTATAACTTCTTGAATTGTCTTCAATTGAACAACATTGTAAACCTCATGTCCAAAACGATTCGCAGGAACCTGAAAACAATATTCAAAAAAAGCAATCAACCAAGAAACCAATATAACAACCCACAAAGCAGAGCTTTTATACCTCAAATGCCCATACCAAGCAAACGTCATAAAAATATTTGAAATTGTTAATAAAATAATTGGTGTTAAATATTTAATCATAACTTAATTCTAATATAAAAAATAACATAACTAAAATATAATTTGAATAATTCTAATTTGTCCTTATAAAAAAAGTATGCGTATAATAATATTAATTAGTATATTTGGTAGGAGATTATGAAAAAAAATATAATTTTTGCAATAATTTTATCTTTTTTAATTGGAAACAATGTTTTTGCCATTCAAGACATGGCAACCAAACAATTAATTAATGAAAATATCATAAAACAATATAAAAATGTAACAGAAGACAGAAACGTAATAGAGGCAATAGAACTTTTAAAAGATACAACAGGTAAATACTCTCGTGACGCAATTTTAGGGGATAACTTATCCAAAAAACCAATAAAAGTAGAATTTGCTAATCTTAGCACAATTAACCCGATGTATGCCAATTTTGATGCTCTAGGTTGGAAAAAAAAGAAAAATCTCTGTATTTACATAAACGAAAAACATAAAGACGCTCCGATTGAAGCTTTAAGCGCAATTCTAGCCCATGAAGCTATACATCAAGATGAATACAACTCTTTAAATGAAGAAACGTATGCATGGACACTTGAAGCAGCCGTCTGGACACAACTAACAGAAGACAACCCTGAACTAGAAAAAATCTCACATCCTTTAGTTGAACGCGAGAATATAATAAAAAAATTATTTGTAAGGGGCGACTACACAAGCAAATATATCCATAAATTTGTTATAACAAATAAAGGATACCAAAATCTGCCCGAACGCTCCTATGGTTTTGAAGAATTGTTATAACTTACTTGCCGTATGAATTTACCCAACGAGAAGCAAGATGAGAAAAATATGCGGCTCTAAACTCCTCCGTAGAAAGATTTTCAACCACTGCCGGAATAATTACAAGGAATGTATAAACTATCATTCCAAAAAACACAAGACTAAACAATTCTAACATTATATAACCTCGCTTTCGCTTGTCATCATATTTTATTCAAACGGATTAGAAAGAACAAAACTTTATAGTACATAAATTTTTTTTAATAAAAATTTACATATTAATTGACGATTGAAATTCGATTTTGTTGCCCCAAATTAACAATGCACACCTAAAACACGCCAATATTATAATACAAAATAAGTCAATATTCAAGTTTCTTAATTCAAAAGTTTATATTAAAATATGTTCAGAGAAAAAAATGAAAAAAACTATATTAACTTTAATAATTATTTTTGCTTTAGTAAACCCACTTTTTGCTAAAGATTTTCTTCAATACTGTTCAACAAACAATCCGCAAAAAACTTTTTCGGGTAATATTTCAAGTCTTTTAGGAGTGAATTTTTTAAGCAGAAATATTATCGAACATGAAATTTCAAAAAATTTAAAAAAAGAAACAAATTCAAATTTCAAGGTAAATGTTGAAAATTTTTATGGCGTAAACATCTTGAAAGGAGAATTTAAATCCCTAAAAGCAACCAGCAAAGATTTTAACTACAAGGGTTTTTATACATCAAATCTTGATATAGAAACACTATGCCCTTACAATTCAATCACATTTAACGATAATAAATTATTTTTTAAAGAAAATATGGTTCTAAAATATTCAACTGATATAACTCAAAATGACCTTAATAAAACTTTCGAATCGCCGGAATACAAAAAAATCATTGACAAAATGAATAACGACATAGTTATATCCTCAATATTAAAGATAAAAAATTCAAAAGCAGAAATTAAAAACAATAAACTCATTTTTAAATATGAAATAATCCCAACCATAAATAACAGTTTAAATTTTCTTACTCCTTTTACTTTAAAACCAGTTAAATTAACTTTTAGCACAAATTTGAAAGCAAACAATGGCAATTTAGAACTTTGTGACTTTGAGCTAAATTCAAAAAAATATTCTAACAACTATTTTCTTCCAATAATAAACCTTTTAAATCCCCTTAAATATTCTGTTTCAATAGACAACAACAATAAAGGCGAAAATGAAATTCAAACAGTTAAAATTTCTGATTCCAAAATTACAATAGACGGAATAATTTTAATAAAGAAAAATTACTAAAAAACGGGGCATACACCCCGTTAAATTTATTTACAGCAATCAGTGCAAGGGAATTTATAAACTTTTGCATATTTAATGAGTTTTCTCATTTTGCTTCTTTCACATCTTTGGAATTTTCTAAAAGCCGAGTATTGATTTTTACATAATTGTTCTTTGACATCATCTCTAAATTGTTTGCATTTTTCTTTTGCATCTTTTTTCATCTCTTTTAGAACTTTTGCCTGATCTTTCCAACAATCATTATTGCATTCAATCATATTTAAAAGTTTATCTTTTTCTACACGATATTTAGCATGTTGAGCTTCCATATCCGTTTTAAAACTTTTATAAATATTATCTATACAAGCTTCTTGTTTTTTTGTTAAACACAATTCTTTTTTCATTTTCTTATATTGTTTATCAAAGAAACATTGATTATAAACGCAATACTCATCATCATCTACACTACATTTATCACAAGAAGTTTTTTCTTCACACAAGTCAGTTTTTTCTTCACACGGAGTGGTTTTTTGAGTTTCACAAGCAGGAGTTTTTGAACAATTAGTTTTTGTACATTTTTCCATACTGCAAGGTGCAGCAAAAGAAATAGAACTAAAAACCGTAAATGCCAAAAAAGAGAACAATAATTTTTTCATTTCTTAACCTTTCAAAATTGTATATTTAAAAAATAGCAAACCAAAAAAAATTCTATAATCAACGACAGAGCAATAACTGACAAGGCAATATTAACTTTTTTAAAAAAATATTTGACGTATAGTTTTGTTCTTGATATATTGAATTAGCAGTCAAGAATTGATTGTTTGAAAATTTTATTAATGAAATTTGCGTCTGTAGCTCAGCAGGTAGAGCACTCCCCTTTTAAGGGATAGGTCGCGCGTTCGAATCGCGCCAGACGCAAATTTTTTGTGTTAAATATACTTACTCCTCAGTTTTTAAACAACAACAAATAAAACTCCTCCAGAATAAGTGCTTTAAAAAGCAAAATACAACAAAGAACAAGACCCATCCTTTACCTACTTCTTGCATAAGTTTTGGTGTTCTTCTTTAAAAGATTGTTACATATTAAAAAACGCGCAATAATACTTTTTATATTTTACCAAGAATGTTCAATTTATATTCACTTGCTATTTCTTCAAAACAAATAACCGGAATATCAATAAAAAACTGAGAAACAAGAATAAAAATAATCTGCCTATACTGTTGAGGAACAACAAGGACAGCATTTCTTTCAATTATATCCTTTTTCATTTCTTTTAAAACTTTTTTAAATTTACCAAACTTCGATAAATCAATTTTTATATTGGACTCCTCTTTATTCGCTTGTCTTTCAAGTAATTCTATAGTTTCATCATTAATTTCATAAGCAAAAATTTCTTTTTCTTTCGTTGCAACACTTTCTGAAATTTGCCTTGCAAGCGCCATCCTTAATCTATCTAATAAATCAGCCTTAGTTGAATCATCTGAAAAGTCATTTAATTTTTCAAAAATATAAACTATATCCTTTATACTAACTCTTTCTCTAATCAACTGAACTAAAATATACTTTAATTCCGAAACACTTATAAAATCACCTAATATTGTTTCAACCAAAAACGAATTTTTACTCGTTACAAAATCAATGTAACGATTTAAATCACCATAATCAAAAATTTCATCTACATGCACTATTGCATAATAACTCAAATAATTTGCAATATATTCAACAGGCTCAATTCCTTGCAACCAATAATCTTCACATTCATCCTTTAAAATCCAGACCATTTTTCTTTTGGTTAAAGGATCTTTTATTCTATAAGAATTTTTTGGAGCTTTTTCAATGTTTAATTCATCCTCAAAAAAAGCTAAATGATTAGGATAAGCCTTTGATGACATGACACTTACCCCATGGACATTAATTGAAAATTCATATTCATCTAATGAAGAATTTTCAATAAATTGAACCTTAGGGATAATGTAGCCAAGCTCTTTTGTTAATTCTTGGCGAACTTTTACAATTTGCGACAAAAGATTTCTTTCTTCTTGAAAATCACAAAGACAATAATTTTCCTGAGATAAACTAATTGAAAGTTTTTCTTCTCCCAAAAATTTAGACATTTTAGAAGGAGCTAAAACCTCTTTTAAATCTCTTTTTAAATCATTTAAATCATCAATATCTTTCTTAATCTCATCATTTAAAAGCTCACGTTCAGTATCTTTTGAACTTTCAAGAAACTTTTTTACACGCTCTATTTTTTCTTTTTTATCTCTTATTTTCTTTTGCAAATTTAAACAAAGCTCATAGGGTTCTTCTTTTGAATAAAGCATTTTTTCGACTTGAGAACGAAAATTTACCAACTCATCATCAACTTCATCCAATAAATTTTCACTTTCCTTAACAAAAATACAATTATATACTATTTTAGAATTTTGTTCCGCTTCATAAATTGAATATAGCTCAAAACCACCATTTGACATTGAATTCAAAGTATTTTGCAACAACATAGGATCATCTGTCGGAACCTGTTTTATAGAAAATTCTTGTTTAAATTGTTTGCTCATAAAAAAATTCTATCATAAATATTTTACTTTTTTTTAAAAAATGTATTATACTAATACAATCATGTTTGGTTTAATTAAGAATAAAATTAAAAAGTGTATTGATTTCAGTTTTCAAAAAACGGATATATTAACAATATTTATATTAATTTTAAGCATTTTATATATAAATATCTTTAATATAACCAAAATTCAAGAAAACAGTTTGCTTGAAAATATTTCTTTAATACCGCTTTTTATAGCTATAGTTATATGCTATCGATTTAAAAAATATAAAAAATTTTTTAATTGCCTCGCTTTACTTTTCATATTAATGATTTTAAGAGAATTAAGCTATGGCAGAGTGATTTTTTGTCAAATACCAAACTGTCCTAATGAATTTTATACCTGGTCGCACTATAAATACGGATATTTAGTACATGTTGCAGTAGGTTTCTATGTTTTTGCCATAGCATTGTATGGAATATTAAATAAAATTTGGCTTGACATTATTAAAATAATAAACAAAGTAAAATTTCCAATCTGGACATTATCTTCAGGCATTATTTTTACAATATTACAACTATATTTTGAAAAAACACATAACACTTGTGGAGAAGAAACTGTTGAATTTGCGCTGTATTGCACCATAGTATCTATTTGCATAATATATACTAAAAAACTTAAATAAAAAAAGGCCCTTGTTCTCTCCACAAAGGCCCAAGTAGCAAATACGGCATTTGATTATTAAGACGATTTTTTATAAAAAAAGTTCCTAAAATAAAAAAAAGGGACAATGTTGGAGCATTGTCCCTAACCAAAACACAAAAAATAATATGAAATTTTTTGTAATTATTTGGAGCGTGGTTTATTTATAGCCGTGGATTATAAATAAACCACTGGAATTAGATTTTTTTTCTTTTTGTTTTTCTCCTTTCTATTTTTACTTCCTACATTTTTATAAAAAGTATTAAATTGTAAAATGACTAAAGTATTGACACCTCATTGTTATAACTCACTGACACAACGTACGGAAGAGGCGTACCGTTTATTGCCGTGATTCGAATTCCATGACCCATAACCCAAGAAGTATTCGTAAGCACTCGAACTACTATAAAGTGTACTACTCCATACGTGGTACGGCTCGCAGTTACCATTGTCGGAGCCAGCGCAAGCACTGCATTTGTAGCATTCAGCAGAACCGTAACCGGAAAGCTCGTCACACAACATAAGGCCGCTAGCACCTTTATATCTTGAATATGTATCTGGATCAAATCCAGCAAGTTCATCTTCAGTAGGTAATCTCCAGCTCATACCACCATAATTTAGGTTGTTACATATAATTTCAGCAGCGTATTGAGTGCATACAGTTCTTTTGCATCCGCTGTAGTCACCATTATTTGAATTGCAAGAATTATTAGCAGTCCTGCCCTGCCAGCAGCAGGCATCTGCGCCGCAATATGAATTTGTTGAAACTACAGAGACACCAGAGACGTTAACGGGAAACTCGGTTTTATCTCCCATGTTATATTGAGTTACACAAAGGTCTTTGCCACTAACTGTGATTTTAACAGTGTTCGCTGGACATGTTGGCACCACGACACATTTGCCATTTTTTAAGGTATATCCACTAGAACAAATATTGCAAGCAGATGAACTGCAAGAAGTACACCCTGCACCAAAAGCATCAGAGCAAGTAACACATTGACCATCTTTTATTCCATATCCTTCTTTACAAATAGTACAAGCAGATGAACTGCAAGAAGTACAATTTATACCAAAAGCACTAGAACAAGCTACACACTGACCATCTTTTAAGTTATACCCATCTACACATCTAGTGCAGGCAGATGATGAACATTCAACGCAACCATTGCCAAAGGTGTCTTTGCAAGTTTTTTCACTTAAGGGACTGACACAACGAACGGAAAAAGCATGGCGTCTTTCATATTGATCCTGAGTCCAAGACCCTGAATACAAATAATAATTATAGGCACTAGAACTACTATAAAGTGTACTACACCAAATGCGATCTGGACTGCAACTGCCACTGCTAGAACCATTACAAACATAACAACCATGGCAATAAGCAGAACCATAACCAGAACCGTAGTCACATAACATAAGACCACTTGTTCCCTTGTTTATTGAATATGAACCTGGATCAAATCCTTTAAGTTCATCTTTAGTAGGTAGTCTCCAGCTCATACCACCATAATTTAAATTGTTACATATTTTTTCTGCTGCATATTGAGTACATAAAGTTCTATTACATCCACTGTAATCACCATTAATTGAATTACAAGGAGATGCAGTCGTACCCTGCCAGCAGCAGGCATTTGCGTTGCAATTTGAATTTGTTGAAACTACAGAGACACCAGAAACGTTAACTGGAAATTCAGTTTTATCCCCCATGTTATATTGAGTTACACAAAGTTCTTTATTACCTGCTGCAACATAAACAGTATTAGTTGGACATGGACTTACTATACACTTTCCGTCTTTTAAAATATGCCCATCAGAACAAGCAGTACAGGCAGATGAGCTGCAAGAAGTGCAACCTGAACCAAAAGCACTAGAACAAGCTACGCACTGACTATTTTTTACTGCATACCCCTCCTTGCAAGCAGTGCAGGCAGAATCGCTACAATCTGTACAATTTGAACCGAATTTTGTGCATGCTATATTACTCACACAACGAACAGAATTAGCCTCACGTCTATTAAATGAATTTAAACCCCATGACCTTGCATGCAAACAATAAAGATAAGCATTAAAGCTACTATTAAGCGCACTGCTCCAAACGTAGTACGGGTAGCAGTTACCATCGTAGGAGCCGTCGCAAACATCGTAATCGTCGCACCGAGCTGAACCGTAACCAGAATAGTAGTCACACAACATAAGACCACTTGTTCCTAGGTCTTTTGAATATGTTGGATAAAATCCAGCAAGTTCATCTTTGGTAGGTAGTCTCCAAGTTAAACCACCATAATTTAAGTTGTTACATATAATTTCTGCTGCATATTGAGTACATAAAGTTCTATTACATCCGCTGTAATCACCATTATCTGAATTGCAATAATTAGAAGTCCTACCCTGCCAGCAGCAGGCATTTGCGCTGCAATTTGTACCAGTTGAAACTACAGAGACACCAGAGACATTAACTGGAAATTCAGTTTTATCCCCCATATTATATTGAGTTACACAAAGTTCTTTACCATCAGCTTCAACATAAACAGTATTCTCTGGACATGGATCAGCTATGCATTGACCATTTTTATTAACTACATACCCTTTTTTGCAGACAGTACATGTAGTATCGCTACAATCTAAACAATTTGAATTAAATTTAGTAGCACAAGTCAAATTACTGACACAACGTACGGAATAGGCGTAACGAGTACCTGTAGATGACCAGCTACTCCAAGAGCCCGAACCCATTGCATATGTACTAGTTTTCCAATTACTAGGTTGAATAGTTTGAACACACCAAATGTGATTTGAAGAACATTCATAATAATTAGTATCACAATTATAATAATCAGCACATTGAGCAGAACCGTAACCAGAATCGTCGTCACACAACATAAGACCTGATGTACCTTTATATTTTGAATTTGTAGTTGGATCAAATCCAGCGAGTTCATCTTTAGTAGGTAGTCTCCAGCCCATACCACCATAATTTAAGTTGTTACATATTTTTTCTGCTGCATAGTAAGTACATACTGTTCTATTACATCCGCTATAACCACCGTTTTCTGAATCGCAAGATTCAGAGGTCTTACCCTGCCAGCAGCAGGCATCAGCAGTGCAACTTGTACCAACTGAAACTACAGAAACATTTGAAATGTTAACCGGGAACTCAGATCTGTCACCCATATTATACTGAGTTACACAAAGATCTTTACCATTAGTGGTAATTTTAATAGTATTTGCTGGACAACTATTAAGTTCACATTGACCATTAAATAAATTAAAACCAGAATTACAGACTAAACACTCTGATTCAGTGCATATTGAACAACCAGAAAAAGTATCAGAACATTTTGTGCAAGTATTTGTCCCACTTGGCATATACTGACCAGATGGGCAAGAACCAGAGCTATCCCCTTCAGATCCCCCTGATGGTTTAGATACCATAATTGAAGACATTGAAAGTTTTTTTGAAATGATTGGAGAAAAAGCTGCAGCAATGCAACTTATTGTAATTAAACTAACCATAAGTTCAATTAAGCTAAATGCAAATATAAATTTATTTGATTTTTTAAGTAACATATTTATTAACTTTCAAAACTAATTTTTAAATCCAAATTTAAAAATTTTTATCTTTAAATATGTTACTATAATATTATAAATAATTAAACATGTACATCACCTTTATATAATTTTATGTCGAATTTACAACTATTATATGAGATAACTGGCATTTATATAAACTTTATTTTTATTAATAAATACGTTACCAATAAATTTTGATAGTAACTTTATTATGGTTCATAATTTTATCATCAAACCTTATCATATAAGTAACATTCTTATTAAGGGATTTCTATGGATAAAATATCACTCGGACGAAAAATAAAACAAGCAAGAATTATAAAAGGTTTAACACAAGCACAGCTTGCTGAAGCTGTTTCAATGCATGAAAAACACATTTCAAGAATTGAATCGGGAAAATATATGCCAACACTAGACAACATTATAAAAATATTTAATACTCTTGATATAGAATTTAAAATGAGTAACCTTGACTTAAAAATTCCAATAGAAAATAATATCACAAAAACCGAACTTCTAAAATTTATAAACAACTCATCACAAAACGAACTTGAATTTTATTTAACCCTTCTAAAACAAGCTCAAAAAGGGCTTACAAGGTATAAATCAAGTATTAAAAATAACTTATAATTCAATATCCTCAAAATCGCCCATAGCTTTTAATTGTTTTTGCTTGATATTATGAACAGTAGCATCAACCAAAAGTTCAAAAGACTTCATGTTCCTAATTTTTGGAGAAAATTCCTTGATTAAAGTGTCACGAACCATTTTTTCTAATTTTTCATTATCTTTATTTATGTCTTTTTTATCTTCGGGAATAAGATAATCTATATATCTTGAAGCAATTTTACAATCCTGAAATTCAGAAAACATGCGCCACTTTAACTTTGGGCTTAAATCTTTTAACTTTCTAACTAATTTAAAATTTTTAAAATTCATCTTAACCTCTTTAGTCATTATAACGCATTTCACGATTTATTAAAGTTTAATAAAAAAATAAAGTGTTACAATCTAATCTTTTATTTACAAAAATTTACCTTATGAAATTATAAAGCATTTTTTATTTTTTGAAAAGCAACAATAACTCCTGTTAAAATTTTTTTAACAAATTTGAATTTATGTTAAATTTAAAGCATACTTATAGTGTAAATTCTTTACATATAAAAATTTTTAAAATATAGTAAAATAAAAGATTAAAATAAGAGGGCTGACAAGTGGATAAGTTCAAACTAGATAATTATGACAGACAACCTGCGGAATATCCGAGATTTTCTACAAATGCTAATATTAAAGTCGTTGGCGTAGGCGGTGGTGGCGGCAATGCCGTTAATAGAATGATAGCATCGGGATTAAGCGGGGTTGAATTTTGGGCTATGAACACTGATGCACAAGTTCTTGAAATGTCTAGTGCGCCAAGAAAAGTACAACTTGGAACAAAATTAACAAACGGACTTGGTGCCGGAGGAAATCCATCAGTTGGCGAAAAAGCAGCAGAAGAATCAAGAGAAGATATAACAGTAGCACTTGACAGTGCCGATATGGTTTTTGTTACGGCAGGCATGGGCGGTGGTACAGGAACGGGTGCTGCTCCCGTTGTTGCTAAAATAGCTAAAGAAATGGGTGCATTGACAATCGGTGTTGTCACAAAACCATTTAAATTCGAAGGCAAAAAACGTTTAGCTCAAGCGCTTGCAGGTCTTGAAAAACTAAAAGAAAATGTTGATGCTTTAATCGTAATACCTAATGACAAATTAATGGAAGTTGTTGAAAGAAGAACAACATTCAAAGACGCATTCTCTGTAGTAGACGAAGTTCTTTTATGTGGCGTACAGGGTATTTCAGACATAATTCTTGTAGGCGGATTAATTAATGTTGACTTTGCAGACGTTAAAACAATCATGCAATCTTCAGGAAGTGCGCTTATGGGCATCGGTAAATCTTCAGGAGAAGGAAGGGCCCTTGAAGCTGCTAAATTAGCAATAGATTCTAAACTGCTTGAAACTTCAATAAATGGTGCAACAGGTATTATTATGAATGTCACAGGTGGTCCTGATATGACATTATTTGAAGTTAACGAGGCAGCAAGCGTTATTCATGACGCTGTTGCAGATGATGCAGAGGTTATATTTGGCGCAGTTGTTGATGATAGAATTCAAGGAGAAATTCAAATCACAATAATTGCAACTGGTTTCGAAATGAAAAACGGAGAAATTAGTGCTCCAAATACAACCGATAATAAACTTTCAGCAGCGGGCTTATTTGGCGGTTTTAATTCAACAGGAATTTCGAGCAATGCTTCTTCATTTCCATTTGGAATGCCCACTTCAACAGAAGAAAGATTAAAAGAACAAGCACCTGCTCCAACTTCAAGTTCATCATTGGATATCCCTGAATTTTTAAATCCCAAAAACAGATTATAAAAATTAACAAATAACTTTAATAAAACCGCTTTTTGTATAAAAAGCGGTTTTATAGTAATAGTAATAAATATGAAAAATATTGAAATAATAATAACCAAAGATGGCTCAATCGGGCTTTATAATAAAAGTTTAGGTGAAATATACCACTCAAAAGAAGGTGCTAAAACAGAAGCTTTTGAAAAATTTGTAATGCCATGCCTGCCTTTAAATAAAAAACCTTTAAATATCCTCGATATATGCTATGGCATAGGTTACAACACAAAATGTGCCATAGAAAATTTTAACACTATAAAATCCATAGATTGTGTGGAAATTGATTTTAAACTTGCAAAAAAATCTTTTGAATTTGAATACAAATCTACAAAAAATATAAATAAAATTATAAAGGAAAACCTTAAAAAACCTGATTTTATAAACTTTTATTTTAATGACATAAGAAAAATAATAAAAAAACTGGATAAAACATACGACATAATTTTTCATGACGGTTTTGCTCCCCACAAACAAGCAGAACTTTGGAGCGAAGATTTAATTTATGAAATAATAAAAAAACTGGATAAAAACGGGCTTTATTGCACATATAATCATTCTAAACCAGTCCTAAACGCTTTATATAAAACAGGAATAACGATAGGAAAAACCATTAAAAAAAACAGAACAATAGGTACCATTGCCTCATATAACTCTAATTTAATTCAAAATCCCTTAAATAACTTTGAATTAGGTATGTTAAAAACAAAATCAGCCATAACATATAAAGATAAAAACCTTAATTCTAACCATAAATTAATAACAAATTATAGAAATTTAGAAATTAAAAATTCAACTCTTGAAACTCTAAGTCATTACTTGAAGAAATATTAAACCAAGGTAACTTTAATAAAATTTTATCTATTTTTTTCTTATATTTTTCACTAGATACAAAATCAACATCCAAAGTATCCAATTTTTCTATGGAAAGATATCGCATCTTTATTCTATTTGTTTTATAAATTTTGCTTAAAGAATACAAATATACAATACTTTGAATATCATCATAAGGATTCTTAGGAAGATTTAAAGTTTTCCAATCATAAATTATATAGCCTTTTTCATCTTTATAAATTCCATCAAAACGACCTGTCAGATAATATGAAAAATTATTTAATTCATCTTTAATCAGAAAAGAATATTCTGTTTTTATAAAATTTGATTTTATTATTTTTAATTTTTTTTCTAATTTCTGCCAAAAGATGTGCTCATCAGGACTCAAATCCATAACCAATCTTTTAACATCAAAACCTCTTATATAAAAACAAATCAAGGTATGAAACTTTTGTCCGAGCACAGTTCTTTCATCTTTTTTATATACTGAAAGATTATATATATACTTATTTTCAAACTCTTCAAAACTTTTATCTAAAATTTTAAGCGAATTTGCACTAAATGTATCTATTTTTTGCACAATACCCCCTCAAAAATTTCCGAATTTTCAAATTTTTTATCTTTTGAAAAGTATTTATAATTGTTTGAAACAGACAAGTATAATTTTTTAATCGCCCTTGTAATTCCAACATAAATTAATCTAAAATTTTCTTCCACTATTTCTTTTTTTAATTCATAGTCATTTTTTGAATTTTTTTTGACTTTTTGAATAAAAATCGACTTTTCTTTCAATTTACAATCATCAATACTTAAACACAAATTATCCTTTGTTAATTCAGGAATAAATACATAATCAAATTCATCCCCTTTTGATTTATGTAAAGTCATAACACATACAGTATTTTTTTTAAAATCCTTTTTTTCATTTTTAAAAAATTTAATATTTGAAAAATTATTTTTAAATTGAATCTCTCTTAATTTTATGACAGCATCTTCAAATGTTTTTTGAGAATTTTTTATTTTTTGTGCTATTGTTGCAACCATATGAATATTATCTTTTTCAGAAGTTTTAGAAAAATAAAATTCTCCAATTTCACAAGCCAAATCATAAATTGAATAATGATTTTTAAACAAAAAATAATTAATATCCCACCAAAACTGCTCATCAAAATCTTTCTTTAGAAAAATAGGCTCATTTAATGAATTAACATACTTTAAAGTATCAAATTCATAAAAACCTGCATCATAAAGTTCTTTTGCAATTTCCCTTAAAACTTTTAAATCATAAGGATTAGCTATATATTCCATAATCAAAAGTATAACTTTATAACATAAATTATTTATAAGACTTTCAGAATTTTTGTAAATTTTTATATTATTCTCATCAAAAATTTTTGCCCATTTATTAATAGCAAAATTACTTCTTGTAAGAATTGCTATAGAAACAGGTTTTTTAGCATTTTTTAATATAGATTGTATCTCTCTTAAAATAAAATCATTTTCTTCTTTTTCTTTTTCAAAAATTAAACTTTTAACAGCCTTAAAATCAACTATATTTTTTCCTTCAACCGGTTTCATTATTAAATCACCAAATGCTTCTATTTTTTCTTTTTTTGCATAATTTACGGTACTATTTGCACAATCTAAAACCCCTGTTGCGCATCTTTGACATCTATCCATTACAACATTTTTAGATTTTTTTATAAATTCTTTAAATCCTTCAACATCAGAATTTGAAAATGTTGAAGTTATAGCTTGATTTATATCCCCGCAACGAATTATATTTTTATATTTTTTCCCCAAAAGCAATATCAAATTTTGCTGAATATTGCTAGAATCCTGTGCCTCATCTTCAATAATAATTTTAGCTAAATCATTATAATAATCCAAAATATCTTTGTTTTCTTTTAATAATTTCAAACTTAAAAGCAACAAATCGTCGTAATCAATCAAATTTTCCGATTTCAAACGTACATCATAAGCCTCATAAATACTTAAAAAAAGTTTATTTTTACAATCAAAATTTCCATACAAAGCCAGCTCATTTTTATAAGCACTTATTGCACCATCATACAAATCAACTTTTTCAGTTGAACCCAAAAATTTATATACTACTTCGTTTAAAATATTTGCTCTTTTTATTTCATCTAAAATTTCAAAATCATAATCAAGACCAACTTTTGAAAAATTATTATTTTCCTTTAAAATTCTAAGCGCAAGTCCATGAATTGTTGAAATGTTTGGCAATTCCTTTAAATTTGGATATTTATTTTTTATTCTTTCTTTAAAATTCCTTGCAGCTGATTCCATAAAAGTCAAAACAAAAATATTCTTGGGTTCAATATCTTTTAATATTTCACCTGATAAAATCTTATCTACCAAAAGCAACATTATTGTTGTTTTTCCTGAACCAGCAGTAGCGCTTACAGACATTAAACCGCCATTATATTTCAATACCTCTTTTTGATCATCTCTCGGCACAATAGGTTCAATTTTAATATTTTCATCTTTTTCAAATTCATTTTTACATTCAAAATACCTATCAATACCCGAAAAATTTTCTGCCCCTATATAATCATAAGCACTTGAATATAAAGTTATATTATCCCCCAATAAATAAAGCTTATAAAGCATTCTGGCAGTTCTATCTTTTGTTAGTTCTATATTATCTTCAAGTTCAAAAATTTCTTTATTCCATTTTTTTTGCATAACCCAAGAATTATACAAAGGTCCTATATCTTGTCTTAACCAATTTTCAGACGACACATCTAACCAAAATTGATATTTCGTTTTGTAAGAATAATCAATAATTTTTTGAGCAGATGACACAATTATTGAATCTTCATCTATTTCATCATCACTCAAAGGATTTTCAGAAATAATCGTATTTTCAAGCTGAATGATTAAATCTAACCTATTAAATTCATCTTTAAAAACATCTTCAAAATCCACAATTTGTTTTAAAAGCTGATTAATTTTAATTATATCCTTGGATAATTCTTTTTTAAAAGGAATAAAACAAGATACAATTTCAAAAAGTATTATTGATAATTTTTCAAATCTCACTTTTTCATAAATTTCAACAAATTTTCTTAATTTTTCACTGTTATTATTTTTCATTAAGTCAAACAAATTTAAACCTTGTAATTCATATCCCGTCTTATACTCCTGAATAAAACAAAGCGCTTCTTTTTTTTCAATATTTAATATATCAATTAAAATTCCTTTTAAAACATAAGGAGAAATAAACCTGTTATTTGTATCAATTATAATCTTTAATAACTCTAAAAGATAACCTATAAGTCTATTTTGATTTAATTTCTCGCTTTTTGAAATAAAATTAAATTTATATTGTGTTTTTTCAAGCTCCATTTTTAAAAATTCATCAGTTAATGGAGTTATTATTGCTATATCTGAAAATTTTACACCACTATTTAGCAAAATTTTTATATCTTTAATAACACAATCTAACATTTCATTTCTTTTTAAAAAAGATTTTGATTTAATGTTTTCAATATCAATTTTTTTATCTTCTTTAATTAAATTAAAAATTTTAAGTGAATTCATGGATTTAATATCATCGTTAAAAATTTTTAATGCTTTTACATTCAAAAATTTTTCAAAATTAACATTAATCGCTCCTAAATAACCCAATCTGGAAGAACCAAATTCATCATAACCAATAAAAAATTCTTTTACATTTTTTTTAATATATTCAAAATAAGCTAAAACACAAGGAGTAATTTCATCCGCATCATCCACAAAAACATATTCAAATTTATTTTCAATTTTTTTATATAGAAATTCAAAAATATTAATTTGTCTTATATAATCGAACGCTCTTAAGTCAATAGTTTTAGCTTTATATTTATTAATTACTTGATTTGCTTCATTAGAATATGTTTGTTTTAAAATTTTATCTCTTTTTTCAACTTCCTCTCTTGAAAGATTATTCAAATTAATTAATGAATTTCTCCTAAAAAGTTGGTGTAAAAGACTAATTCTTGAATTATAACCTGTAAAATCAACTTCTTCTATACTCTTTTTAAAAATATACTGGGAAACTTCAAGGCCGGATAAATTAGGTATAATTTTTGTATTTTTATCTTTTAAACTATTTTCAACAATTACCCAATTTTCAAAAATATATTCTCTTATAAAACCCCAAAAACTATATATTTTAAGAGAACCTATAAAACCATTTTTTGACTCTTTTTTAATTTTATCTACAAATTCTTTTTTCTTTTTAGAATTCTGAACAATAACAAGTATCTTCTCAGCTTCAACTCCTGAATTTAAAAGTTCTAAATATTTTTTCTGTAATATTTCAGTTCTATTTGTATTAGAATTAGCATTTATCAACATTTTTACAATATATCCGAAGGATTAATATCTACAACCATTTTAATGTCATCAGGAAGATGAATTGTTCTTAAAAATCTTAAAATAACCCCATGCCCTTTTTCGGACAACTTATTTTTAATTATTATATTATATCTGTATTCTTCTCTTATTTTTTTTAAAACACATTCAACAGGCCCCAACACCAATATTGCTTCATCCAAAGAAAGTTTCTTTAAATAATCAGACAAATGTAACTCAATTTCCGCTGCCGATTTTTCAGCTCTAAATTCATTTTTAGATGACAAAACTATTCTAATCATATTAGAAAAGGGAGGATAGTCAAGAAGTTCCCTTAATTTAATTTCATTTTCATAAAAACTTTCATAATCCTGTTTTTGTGCATCTTTTAAAAACATATTTGATGAATTATAGGTCTGAAAAATAACTTTTCCTTCTTCATCCCCTCTACCTGAGCGTCCTGCAACTTGAGTTAAAATTGAAAAACCACGTTCAGAACTTCTATAATCAGGCAAATTAAAACTTAAATCCGCATTAATAACTCCAACCAAAGTAACATTTTTATTATCCAAACCTTTTGCAATCATTTGAGTTCCAACTAAAATATCAATTTCTTTATTTTGAAATCTTCTTAAAATTTCTATATGCTCATTTTTCTTTGAAAGACTATCAGAATCAAGCCTTTCTATCCTGTAATCAGAAAATATTTCCTTTGCTGTAACTTCAACTTTTTGAGAACCTAAACCAAAATTTTCTAAAACATCAGAATTGCATTTAGGGCATTTTACTTCACCTTTTTTTTCAAAATTACAATAATGACACTTATAAGAATTTGTCTGACTATGATAAATCAATGGAATTGCACATTTTTCACACATCAAAACTTCACCGCACTCCATACATTGTGTATAGGATGAAAAACCTCTACGATTAATCAAAAAAATTACTTGATGCCCTTTTTCAATAGCTTCTTTAGTACTTTTTATAAGCGTTCTTGAAAAAGGAGTGTAATTTTTTTCCGCCCTCTCGGTTTTCATGTCAATAACACTTACTTTCGGTAATTTTGCATTATTATATCTTGTTTTAAGCTCAAAAAGAGAATTTGTATTAACTGCTTCATAATAACTTTCGATAGAAGGAGTTGCAGACCCTAAAACAAGCTTAGCATCATATAATTCACATAACTTTTTAGCTACTTCTTTAGCGTTATATCTTGGAGAAGGCATCGTCTGCTTATAGCTAGATTCATGTTCTTCATCTATTATAACAAGTCCTAAATCACGAATTGGAGCAAAAACAGCACTCCTTGCTCCAAAAAGAATTTTTATCTCGTTATTTCTTAATTTTTTCCAAGTTTCATATTTTTCTGCTTCAGTAACAGAACTATGCCAAAGCGCTACACATTCAGCTCCAAAGCGCTCAATAGTACGCATAGTAAGCTGAGAAACAAGTGCTATTTCAGGAGCCAAAAAAATAACATTTTTATTTTTTTTAATGGTGTCTTCAATTAATTTAAAATATATTTCAGTCTTACCTGAACCAGTAATTCCATATAATAAAGAGGTTTTTGCATTAACTTTTTTTATTTCTTTATAAATTTTTTCTTGTTCTATAGACAAATTATGTTCTATTTTTTCCTTTATTATAATTTTATAAATCTCATTTTCTTTTTTCGGTTTTCTATATTTTTTAACATTTTTTTCAAAAAATTTCTGTGGCAAAGCCATATTTAAAACTGTCTGAATATCGCAATAATAATAATTTGCAACCCAATCCAAAAGTTTCAAATATTCAAGAGAAAATAAAGACTCTGTTTCTAAAATTTCTGTGATATACTTCGCTTTTATTCCTTCTTCAAGATAATTAGAAAACCCGACTACATAAGCCTTTAAACCATCTTTTCTCCTGCCGAAGGGAACAAGAACGGATTGACCTACTTTAATTTCTTTTTTAAATTCATCTGGAATTAAGTAGCTAAATGTTTTTGTTCCCAATTTATTAATATCAACCAAAACCTGTGCATATTTTTTTTCATCTAAGCCAATCATAATTACTTAACAAGTCCCATTGGAGAATTCTTCAATTTTGTGTCAATAAGTGCAAAAACAGCCTTTGCGACCGTACTTCCCTGAGAAAAATCACTATTTTGAGGAAGAATTTTTATTTCAGTTTGATTTTGATACCTTTTTGTTAATGTTAAAAGATAATACTTAGAGCCATATAAAAACAAAATATATCCGTTTGCAGACTGAATTTCAGAAATTGAAAACCTAGAATCAGAATTAATCGCCCCTATTGCACTCATAAAAAGAGTGTCCGCATCTTTTGGATATATCCTATAACATTCTTCAAACATACTCTGAGCGAAACAAATTGAAAATAATAAACTTAAAATTAAAAATATTTTTCTCATTTTATTTTTCCATCCAAGTTTTTCCCAAACTAACTTCAACCTTAAGAGGCACTTTTAAAGGTTGATTAAGTTCCATTGCTTTAATTACAATTTGTTCTACTATTTCAATTTCATCTTTCGGAACTTCTAAAACCAATTCATCATGAATTTGTAATATCATTTTTGACTTGTAACTTTTCAATTTCTCAAATAAATCAACCATCGCCATTTTAATAATATCAGCACTTGTTCCCTGCAATGGAGCGTTTATTGCAGCACGAGCAGCAAACTCCCTTATATTTGCATTTCTCGAATTTAATTCTGCACCAAGATACCTTCTTCTACCATATAAAGTTTCAACATACCCTTTTTCATTTGCTTTTTCAAGAGTTGAATTTATATAACCCGAAATCTTAGGATAAGTCATAAAATACTTATTAATTAATTCTTGCGCTTCAAAAGGCTCAATTCCCAATGTTTTAGATAATCCATATTTTGTCTGACCATATATTATACCAAAATTAACAGTTTTAGCTTTTCTCCTCATTTCTTTTGTAACATTTTCAACAGGGACACCAAAAATCTTTGAGGCCGTAACTTTATGAATATCTACATCCTCCACAAACGCCTTAATTAAACTTTCATCTCCCGAATAATGAGCTAAAAGACGCAATTCTACTTGTGAATAATCAGCACTCATTATATATGATTCTGCATCAGCAGGAATAAAAGCACCCCTAATTCTATTTGAAAATTCAGTTCTAATTGGAATATTCTGCAAATTAGGATCAGAAGAAGACAATCTTCCAGTTGTAGTTACTATTTGATTGAAATGTGTATGAATTTTTCCGTCGCCCTTAACAAGTTTAGGCAAAACGTCAACATAAGTTGTTTTTAATTTCATCAACTGACGATGTTGCAAAATATCAGAAGCAATATTATATTCAAAAGCAAGCTCATCCAATATTTTAGCATTTGTACTATATGTTCCAGATTTACCTCTTTTTTTGGGTTTAATTTGTAATTTGTCAAATAAAACTTCTGCTACCTGTTTAGGAGAATTTATATTAAAAGTGCAATCAGCCTCTTTATATATTTTCTTTTCATATTCAGCAACTTTAAAATCAATTTCTTTTCCAATTTCCTGAAGGCAATTTACATCAATCTTAACTCCTGTTTTTTCCATATCACTTAAAACAAAAGCCAAAGGAAGTTCAACCTCATTCAATAATTTAAGTTCTGCATCGGTTAATTTCTTATTATAAAATTCGTTTAAATCTAAAATATAGGAACATAAAGAATATAAATCCTTTTCATCGGGAACAACCTCTAAACATTCATTTATCTGAGTAATCAAATCATGTTTTCTTGATGAATCAAGCATATAACTTGATAGTTGTACATCGCTTATAACTCCTTTAATATCTCCTATTTCAGAAGACAAAATAGTTTTTATATCATAAACACATTTTTTTATTTCCTCATTTAAAAATATATCCTTTATTTCTATAGACGAAACCTTACAAGTGCTTTTGCCGTCTGAAACATAACAAAAATTATTGTCGGCATAATCTGCTAATAATGCTATTTTATCCCCTGTTTTTATAGAATTTAAAAAGATTTTCACTTCATCATCTTTTAATTTTATAACTTCTTTCAATTCTTTTGTTTCTTCAGATTCATCAAAAAGACTCATCTGCAAAATTGAAGGATTTATTTCATCAAATTTAACAATATTTTCATTTTCGCAAGAAGTTTCTATATTGAAGGGAGAAAGTAATTTATCAATATTTTTAACAAATGAATAAAACTGCAATTTTTGAAAAAAATCTTTAACTTTTTCCTTATTTGGAGCAGTTAAACACGCACTTTCAAAATCAAATTTTATATCCAAATCCTTTTTTATTGTTGCAAGAAACTGTGATAAATAGGCATTTTCCTTACCTTCAATTAATTTCTCTTTCAAAGATTTTTTACTGATTTTTTCAATGTTTTCGTAAACTCCATCAAGAGTTAAATATTCTTCAAGCAAAGATGCTGCACTTTTTGGGCCAATTCCTCTAATCCCTGGAATATTATCCGAACTATCGCCGCATAAAGCTTTATAGTCTACAACTTGATTAGGATATACGTTCAAATTTTCAAAAACTTTTTGTTTATTATATTCATTAATCTCACCTTTTTGAGGAATTAAAACAGAAATTAAACCCATATCATCAACAAGTTGAAAAGAATCCTTATCGCCAGTTAAAATATATGTTCTATGACCCTTCTTGCTTGCCTGAGAGGCAATAGTACCTATAACATCATCACCCTCATATCCTTCCATTGTATATATCGGAATATCAAGAACGTTAAGCCCGTCTTTAATAAGTTCCAGCTGAGTTCTTAAGGCATCCGGCATGGTTAATCTGTTAGCCTTATATTCTGAATATTTTTCAAGTCTAAAAGTTGCTTTTGAAACATCAAATGCAACTGCAATAGAATTTGGTTTGAGAGAGAGTTTTTTATCCGCCAAAAGGTCAAAGATTACTTTAAAAAAACCATAAACCGCCCAAGTCGGAATATGAGTCGTTGTTTGCATATTTGTTCGTTCGAGTGCAAAAAACATTCTAAAAGCCAATGCGTGACCATCTATTAAAATAAGTGTCTTTTTATCTTCCATAAATTCCCCTTAAAATTAATTTTACTATAATTTCAAATTGTTGTAAAAATTTTGAAATTATAGTAAAAACAAGTCTTTTCTACGTTTGACATAAAAAGATAATAATTCTACAATATAAAATAGGATAGAATATGACGGAAATTTTACAAAACCTTGAAAAAAGTAACTACAAAGAGATGAAAATTTTTCTTATCAACTCTTTTTTTGACTGTATTTGCAAAGATAAATTTCTAAAACAACAAGAATTAAATTCCGCTCATAAAAAAGCAATAGCAACAAAAGATTTTGATTTAGTTTCTGTTGCAATGTCTTATCTTGCAATCAATAACTATCGCAAAGGAGCTAGATATTATCAAACTTTAAGCCTATTAAACGATGCAAAATATCTAGCAAACTCATCAAATTCATTTTTAGCACAAAAAATTAATGTTTTTATCTCAGGCCTTATTGAATACTATGAAAAAAACTACAATACCGCACTAAACCTTATAAAAGCAAGTTTATATATAAAAATACCAGAAGGAAATAAACTTGATGAAGCAATTTTAAAATATAAACAAAAAATTGAAAATGAAAACAGACAAAAAATTATATCTTCAACTCCACCATCATTCATACCTAACGAAATAAAAGATGATGCACTTTTAGCACTTTTACAGGTCGGAAGAACAATAGCTGTTGAAACTAACATTGATAGCCTTCTGACTATAATCGCTCAACAAATTCAACAGGCACTCGTTGCAGACAGATGTACTGTTTTTTTACTTGATGACGAACATAATGAACTTTGGAGCAAAGTTGCACTTGGTCTTGAAACAAAAGAACTAAGATTTGCCGCAAATAAAGGACTCGCAGGACATGTTGCAATGACAGGAGAAACAATAAACATTAAAAATGCTTATGAAAGTGAGTATTTCAACAAAGATATTGACCTTCAAACAGGCTACAAAACGAAAAATATACTTTGCATGCCAATTAGAAATTTGTCTCATCAAATAGTTGGGGTTTTTCAAGTATTAAATAAATTTGAAGGAGATTTTACACAAAAAGACGAAGATTTACTCATTGCAATAGGTTCATCTGCAGGGATTGCTCTCGAAAATGCTAACTTATTTAATAAACAAAAAAAACTAATTGAAGAACAAAAAAAATTATTTTCTAGTTTCATCGACACTCTTGCGGCCTCAATAGATGCAAGAGATAAAATTACCGCAGGTCATTCTAAGCGTGTTACTTTATATGCCGAATTGATTTGTGAAAAATATAAACTTTCAAATGAAGAAAAAGAAATTATAAAAAATGCTTCACTCCTGCATGACATAGGAAAAATAGGAATTAAAGACTCCGTACTTCAAAAAGAAGGTAAACTAACACCAAAAGAATATGAACACATAAAAGAACATGCCAGACTAACACACAACATCTTAAGCAAAGTATATATATCAAAAAACTTTGAAGATGTAGCAGAAATTGCAAGTTCACATCACGAAAAATTCGATGGAACGGGTTATTACAGAGGTTTAAAGGGCGAAAATATACCTCTTGGAGGAAGAATTCTTGCAGTCTGTGACGTTTTTGATGCTATAACATCAAAAAGACACTATAGAGACAAAATGAAAATTAAAGATGCCCTAAAAATAATGCTTGAAGGTAAAAATACACATTTTGATGAAAATATAGTTAATGCCTTTATGAATATTTCAACATACGATATTCTAAATGTAATTTTAAGTAATTCAAATTGTAATTTATCGAACGAAATTTTATTAAAACAGTTTAATTTAAACGAATTATATGATATTCTATTAAAAGATAGAATGGTTATCACCGAAGATGAGTTGAGGTTAATTGAGACATTTGATAAATATTACCACTATACTGCATAAATTAATTAAAAAGAACATAACATTATTGTTCTTTGTCTTTGGGGTGCTTAATCTTTTTTCCTTTGCATATGGAGAAAATGATAACCTCTTGCAACCCATTGAAGACATTGAAATACACAATGAATATAAACCAAATCCAGATTCAAATTACTTTAATTTAGCAAATATTGTAGACACTTTTTTAAATAACGAAACCAAACCACAAGAAGATATTGCAGACAAAAAAGCAAAAATAAGACGTGACTTTATTTCAACAACACAAAAATTCAACCAAGGTAACATTTCTGTTGCTTATGATGAATATGAAAAATTAATTCAAAAAATAGACAATGACACATCCTTACTGGCATTATCCAAGATCTTTTATGAAATTGGTTTTTTTTCATTAGGTGATAAAGCCATTGAAAAAATAATTTATAAAAACCAATTTTATGAAAATATAAATAATCTCGAAAAAAGTTATAAACCAAAAACTCAATTAACAAAAGAAGAAGAAATATATTTTGCAAAATTATATAGCGGAATATATTTTGAAAACACAGCTCAAGAAGCAATTAATGAGCTTATAACCAATCAGGAAAAATTCCAAAAAAATGATTTTGCTCAATATAATTTAGCAAGGGCAAATCTAGAATTAAAAAAATATAATCAAGCGATAAATTCAATAAATAAAGCAATAACTTTAAATCCAAACAACGTTTCTTACCAGATTTTTAAAATTAATACACTTATTAACTCAAGAAAGTATAATGATGCGCAAAAACTAATTGAAAAGCTCGAAAAAACAAAACTCACAGTTGACTTCGTGAATGAAATAGAAATATTAAAGCAGACTGTTCTTGCTAATACAACAAAAGATGAAAAAGAGAAAAAATACTATATCGCAAAAAAAAGTTTTCTTGAAGGAAATTTTGAAAAAACAAAAAAAGATTGCCAAAATATTTTAAATTTTGACAAAGAAAACGATAAAATAATGGCATTATACGCTAAAAGCGAACTCGCCTTAGGAAACGTAGAAAGAGCAAATGTATATTTTATAAATTCATACAAAGAAAATAAAAATAACACGGAAACCCTAATAGGACTTGGTGATATAAGATATATCCACGGAGATTACAAAAATTCCGTCAAGATGTATAAAAAAGCAATTTCAAAAGAAAAAAATAATTATGAAATTATATTAAAACTTGCAGTTTCCCAAAGACAATATGCAAAAAATCCGAAAGAACTCCAAAAACTTGAACAGCAACTGGACAAAATGCCTCAAAATGAATATTTAGCGTACTACAACAGTGCAATAAGCATTGCTCAAAAAAATGATATTTTAAAAGAAGATTTTTTAAAAAAAGCTTTAACAATTAATCCGATGTACGAAAAAGCGTTAGGCGAACTTATTGAATTATATTTAAAAAATAAAAGTTACGAACTTGCAAAAGGTTTGATTTACAACGCATCTTTCACACTTGAAAAAAATTATTACTATTATTATCTTTGCGGCATATATAATCAAGCAATAAATAAAAACAAAGATGCTATACAATTCTATAAAACTTCTTTAAATCTCAACCCAAATTTTGAAATTGCAAATACTAAACTTTTAAAACTTATTCCAAACAGTGAACAAGAGGAGATATAGTGGCAGTTACGGTTAAAAGTGCAGCAATTATCGGCCTTGATGTTTTTGAAATTAATGTTGAAGTAGACACAATAAATTCTATACCGCAAGTTTCAATTATAGGAATGGGTGACACCGCAATATCTGAAGCCAAAGAAAGATTACGTCTGTCTATTAAAAACTCATCTTTTTCTTTTCCTCAAACAAAAGTAGTTATTAATCTTGCACCTGCAGACATTAAAAAAGAAGGCTCAAACTACGACCTTGCGATGGCTATTGGAATTTTATTAAAAGAAAACATAATAAGAGATTTTAACAAAAATGAAATAATTTTTTTGGGAGAACTTTCCTTAGACGGCTCTTTAAGAGCAATAAACGGAGTTTTACCAATTATATGCGGACTTGCTAATTTAGGAATTAAAAAAATTATTGTTCCTTATGAAAACCTAAAAGAAGCAAGTTTTATAGACAACATCGAAACGCTTGGCGCACAAAACTTATCACAAGTTGTTTCTTACCTTAATAATGAAGGTGATTTAAAAACACTAAAACAAAATGTTGATGATTTTTTAAATAAAAAAGAAGAATTCAATGTCGATTTTGCGAATATAAAAGGGCAACAAATTGCAAAACGAGCACTTGAAATTGCAGCTGCAGGAGCACATAATGTTTTGATGTCAGGTTCCCCTGGTGCCGGAAAAACAATGCTATCCAAAGCTTTTATGTCAATTTTACCGCCACTTTCAAAACAAGAAGCAATTGAACTTACTAAAATATATTCTATTTCAGGACTCTTGGACAGATCAAAACCTTTAATAACATCAAGGCCATTTCGCTCACCACACCACAGCGCAAGCGCAGTAGGCATCATAGGAGGAGGCTCTAATCCAAAACCAGGAGAAATTACTCTTGCACACAGAGGTGTTCTTTTTTTAGATGAAATGGTTGAATTCCCAAGAAAAACTCTTGAAGTCTTAAGACAACCACTCGAAGATAAAGTAATCACAATTTCAAGAGCGCAAACAAGCATTCAATATCCCGCCAATTTTATACTTTTAGGGGCAATGAATCCTTGTCCATGCGGATTTCTGGGTGATAATAAAAAACAATGTACATGTTCAGAATATCAAATAAACAAATATCGCTCAAGACTCTCCGGACCACTGTTAGATAGGATTGACATACAAATTAAAATTCAAAGGCTTAATGAAGATGAACTTTTAGATAATAACAATAATGTTGAAAATTCTGAAACAATAAGAAAAAGAGTAATAAAAGCAAGAAAAATTCAATCAGAAAGATATAAAAATGAAGGAATTTTAACAAATTCCGAGCTTAATTCAAAATTAATCAAAAAATATTGTAAAATTGATGACACCACAAAACAGTTTCTAAAGAATGCGATAAATAGTTTCAACCTTTCTGCAAGAGCATTTGATAGAATTCTTAAAATTTCAAGAACAATAGCAGACCTAGAAGAAAAAGAAAATATTGAAGTTTCACACATAGCTCAAGCACTTCAATTAAGAAGCTTTTAATTAAACTTTAAGGTAATGTTTTTAATTTAAATAAAATCTATAATATAAAAGAAGTCGGGTGTTTCCTGTCACCGTAGTGTTACATCTTTAGCGCTTTTAAATGGACAGGTTTTATTCAAAACCCCGACTTCTTTTATAAAATATAATTATAACAATCAAAAAGAGAAGTTAAATCTTTATTTGAAATAGCAAAATCTATTTTTTCTTTGACTAAATCTATAACTCCTTCATCAAAAGACTTGCAACAATCAGGTAATTTAATCTGATTTGTATTAGAACATTCTACAAAACCTCTATTAATTACCAAAAATTTTCTATAAGTTTTTAAAATTTTTATATATTTTTCATCAGGCACGTATTCTTTATTCATAAAATATTTACAATCACGAGAAAAATCTTTTTCTAAAAAATCAATCAAAAAATTTATTTCGCTTGTATATTCGTCTTCTTTTGCATCCTCTCCTAAAAGTTTATTCCCTTCGATTTCACAATCTTTACAATTAGAAATTATATTTGCCCACAAAAGACACCCCAAATAAAAAGAAATATTTATTTTTAAAAGTTTTTCTATTTTTTTAAAAGTTATAGGAAAATTTAACCTCTTTAACTTTAAATTTGGAATAGCTGAAAACATATAATAAACGTATCCAATTTGCCCGATTGAATCAATCACAATAGGAGCATACCCAGGATCAAATAAAACTTTTTTCTTTTTTTCCATAAATCTATTCTACTGAAAAAATCAATTAAAATCCAGAAATTATAGTAAATAAATAATTTATATAGTAAACTATATATTTACATATTTTATATAAATATAATTTCCTATATTAATTCTTATTAACTATATTAACTTTAGTAAATTTATACAAATGTACTAATTCTAAATGATTATTTTTTATTATAATTTATGTTATAGTAAAAACACTAACAGGAAAAATCGGAGGCAAAATAAAATATGGTGCAAAAAATCGGACAATTCGTCTTTATGTTGCATTCACACCTTCCATATTATAGGATGGCAGGAATGTGGCCTTTTGGCGAAGAATGCTTATATGAATGTATGGAGGAAACTTATGTTCCTTTATTGAATATGATTTCTGAATTATATGACGAAGGAATAAAAGCTAAATTGACTATCGGAATTACTCCGATTTTGGGGGAACAATTAAACGACCCACACTTGCAACAAGGATTTATTGACTATCTGGATTCAAGAATTAAAGCAGTATCAGAAGACCTCGAAAGATACCCTGATCCTGAAGTTGCACATAGTCAACATTTAAAATATTTGGCAAAATACTATTTTGATTGGTACAACAGAATTAAAGATTTATTTATTAATAAATTCAATAAGGATTTAATTGCAGGCTTCAAAAAATACCAAGATTTAGGTTGCATTGAAATAACAACCTCAGGTGCAACCCATGGTTTTTCGCCATTGCTTGCAACAGATACAAACTTAAATGCACAATTTAAAGTCGGCTCCGACACTACAAAAAGACTTTTTGGAAAAAAAGCAAAAGGGTGCTGGCTTCCTGAGTGTGCATACCGTCAAGGATATGAATTTATTGGAAAAGACGGAAAGAAAAAATGGCGTCATGCTATTGAAGTAACATTACAAAATAACGACATTGAATACTTTTTCACCGAATCACATGTGATTGAAGGTGGAAACTCTATCGGAAACCGTAGGAATATAGGAGTCTACGGAAATATTGAGTATATACCATTACCAAAAAGAGAGGCAACCGGATATGACACATACAGTGCATATTGGTTACCTGATGCACAAGTTGCCGTGATGGGTAGAAACGATAGAGCAGGATTTCAGGTGTGGTCAGCAGCAGACGGTTACCCCGGAGACGGATGCTACAGAGAATTTCACAGAAAAGACTGTAACTCTGGTATGCACTATTGGAGAATAACCTCGTCTACTACTGACCTTGGGGATAAAATGCTCTATGACCCAGTATTGGCAATGAATCAAGTAAATTCAAACTCCGACCACTACACAAATTTAATTTACCACCTGTTGAATGATTACAAAAATTCTCACAACGGAAAACAAGGTCTTGTTATGGTTTCATTTGATACGGAACTTTACGGACATTGGTGGTTTGAAGGAATTGAATTTATTAAACAAGTAATTAAAAAACTTAATAATTACGTTCCCGAAGTCGAAATGATGACAGCAGGAGAATACTTAAAAGCTCATCCACCGACAGAAGCAATCCAAATCCCTGAATCAAGTTGGGGACAAGGTGGACATTTCTGGGTATGGCAAAACCATTTAACAGAGTGGATGTGGCCAATTATTCATTCTTGCGAAAAAAGAATTATTAATATCGTTTCAAAATATGAAAAAATCCCTGAAAACAACCTTTTAAAACGTGCATTAAATCAACTTGCAAGAGAAAATCTACTTTTGCAAAGCTCCGATTGGCCATTTTTGATTACAACATGGCAAGCTAAAGATTATGCAACAGACAGATTCAGAGAACATGTTGAAAGATTTGAAAAAATTGCAGATATGATAGACAATAACGCAATAATTGAAGAAGAATTAGCTTCGATAGAATCAATCGATAATTGTTTCCCTGATATAGATTATAGGGTATATCTTCCGATTGAAGAAGGAACAATGCCTCAACAAGAAGTAAAACTTGCTCCTTTATACGAAAATCGTGAAGAACAATTTATTGCAGCTCAAATAATCAAAAAATAAAATCACTGAATTAAAATCTTATAAAAAATTGAAACCCTTAAAAAAATAGGGTTTCAATTTTTTATGCCTTTATTTCAAAATAAAAATATTTTCATAATTGAATTAAAAAAATGTGATGATTTAAAAATTTAAAAATTCAGCTAGTGATAAATCAAAGGCTTTGGCAATATTCATTAATGTAAGATATTTAGGTTCTATTTGACCTTTTTCTATTCTGCTTATTGTAGAAGGTTCAAGCCCATTTTTATAGCATAAAGCGCTAATTGTTAGTTTTCTTTCTTTTCGAAGTTTCTTTATATGATTGCCTAGTTTTTGTAATTCATTGCTTTGCATATATGCAATTTTAATGCTATTATTTAATTATTTTTTGCATGCGTGCAAAAATAGAAAGGTTAATTTTATGTTCACCAAAAAAATACTTATAGATTTAGACGGCGTATTAAATGAATATGAAAAAGATAAATTTAATGAAAATGTTTTAAGGGAGATTATTGCAATTTATTTGATGAAATTGAAAAATTTAAACCTTGGTATAGAAAGTAAAATTCTTACTGTCATGCTGAACTTATTTCAGCATCTTATCATGTTTATTTAAGATACTATACTTGCTAAGACCCTGAAACGAGTTCAGGGTGACAGGTTTAAATTCAGATTAACGGGTTTGTTATATTTTGTCATGCTGAACTAGCTAGAAAATAGCGCAAGCGTGATTTTCTGTTCTCTTTGAGCGTTTCAGCATCTTACCAACTAACAAGGCTCACTTCCAATCCAATGATAAATCTTTAAAATCAAACAAATTATTTTAGCAATAAATAAGCCTCTATTTCAAAATAATCAGCTAATAATTGAATTTTATCTAAAGTGATATTTATTTTACCTTTCTCAAGTTTAGAAATATAAGAATTATCAACTCCTAAAATCAAAGATAATTCTTCTCTTTTCAACTTTTTCTGGGTTCTAAGGTTTTTTATGTTGTTTGCTAATATTTGTCTAATATCTTGGCTCATATTTATTTTTCACTAAAATCAAACAAATCTTTAACTTCAACTCCCAAGTTGTCAGCAATTATTTTTAGTTTAGAAACTGTAACATCAGTTTTTGCAAGTTCAAGCAAACTAATCATTGATCTTGATACACCATTCACACCAAGATCATCTTGTGTTAATTTTCTTTCTTCTCTTAAATATTTTAATCTTTTTGCTAATTTTTCCAAAAAAGACTTGTTCATTTTTAAATTGTTAGCTATACTAGCAATATCTTCAACTAGTACCACTAGCAATAACAGGATAATATTTATGTTCACCAAAAAAATACTCATAGATTTAGATGGCGTTTTGAATGAATATGGAAAAGATAAATTCAATGAAAACTATATTCCTGAAATTAAAATCGGAGCTTATGAATTTATAGAAAAATTATCAAAACAAGCTGAATTGTATCTTTTTACAACCAGAAATTTAATGCTTGCAGCTAAATGGTTGATAAAAAATGATTTAGATAAATTTTTTAAAGACATAACCAACGTAAAATTGCCTTCTTATCTTTATATTGACGACAGATGTATTTGTTTTAAGGGAGATTATAATAAAACACTTGATGAAATTGAAAATTTTAAGGTTTATTGGAAATAAAAATTAAATATCAAATTTATAAAGCTTATTTGTACTTTGTTCAGTAACATAAATTCTGTTATGCTCGGAATCATAAAATACACAATATGGCTTTTCAATATCCGCAAAAATAGAAGCCTGTCCGCTCGGTGTAATTCTTATTATGTTATTTGCAGAATAATTTGCAACATATACATTGTCATTTTTATCAATAGCAACACCCACAGGGCCTTTTAATAAGGGTGATTTTGAAAAAGGCTTTTTCTGACCAAAAACAGAAATTCTATATATTGTATTTTCTGCAAAGCTTGCAACATATATATTTCCCTTCTCATCAGTAACTACACCTGAGGGCGCTAAAATATCGGCCAGTTCAACACCCTTTACTTTACCTAAAGAATCAACAAGAACTCTATGCTCTTTAATCTTTGCCTCTAAATCAAGTTCTGATTGTCTTTTTTCAATTTTTGAAATTAAAAGCTTAGCAGACTGATATTGTGGTGCATTTTTTGGAATTTTAGTCAAATATTCATGAGCACTTAATAAGTAACCTCTTTTATGTTGAATTTTACCGATATTATACAAACTTTCATAATCATCAGGTTTTAATTTAATAAGTTTCTCCAAAACTTTATATGCTTCTTCATCTCTATCCAAAGACATCAAAATTTGAGACAAATTATAATAAGCTTCATAAAAATCAGGTTTAATTTCAACCGCACGATTAAAGAGTTCTACTGAACGTTCTATTTCATCTTGCTTATATAAATCTATAGCTTCATTATATAAATCAGTAGCATCCTGCAGCTCATTAGCAAATACAAAAGAGCCAAGTGATAGAAAAATTAAAAAAGAAATTAAAAGTTTATTTTTCATGCTATTATTATAACAAAACGCAAATAAACTACAACTAAAACTTAAAAAGGAATTTAATTGATAATTTTTGGAATTGAAACAAGTTGCGATGAAACAGCTGCAGCAATAGTAAAAGACGGACGCGAAGTTCTCTCAAATGTCATATCAAGTCAAATAAAAACCCATGAAAAATTTGGCGGAGTAGTACCAGAAGTTGCAGCCCGTGAGCACTTAAACTCAATAAACATAGTTATAAAAGAAACCTTTGAAAAAGCAAACATTACGCCTGATAAAATTGATGCTTTTGCTTCAACCGTAGGTCCGGGGCTTGTAGGGTGTTTGCTCGTCGGTCTAAATGCGGCAAAATCATTAGCTTTAGTTCATAACAAACCATATATAGGCGTCAATCACTTAAATGCTCATGTTTGTGCAAATTTTATAAATTCTGATTTAAGACCGCCTTTTATATGTCTTTTGGTTTCGGGCGGACACAGCCAAATCATTTATGTTAAAGATTACGATAAACAAGAAATTTTAGCTCAAACAATCGATGATGCAGTAGGAGAAGTATACGACAAAGTTGCAAGATTATGCTCAATTCCATATCCAGGAGGAATTTTACTGGACAAAATGGCTCATGACGGCAATAAAAACGCATTTAATTTTCCCGAAGCAAAAGTTAAAGAAGATGAATTTTCTTTTTCAGGCTTAAAAACAGCTGTTTTAAGAGAAGTTAAAAAATTTAATTCAGAAAATCTACCCAAAGAAGATATCGCAGCCAGTTTTCAATATAGAATAGCAGACACATTAATTAAAAAAACAAAGCATTTTGCAGACAAATTAAATTGCAAAACAATCACACTTGCAGGAGGAGTTGCTGCAAATTCAGAATTGAGATTTCATTTGGAAGAACTTAAAAAACAAGGCTATAAAACAAACGCGCCTGAACTTAAATATTGTACGGATAACGCAGCTATGGTTGCAAGTGCTGCATATTTTAATCCAATTAAAACAAAAGACTCTTTCTTGCTGGAAGTTTTTTCAAGAGGTTAATTATTAACTTTTGTAAAATTATAAAAACACTTGTCAATTTTTATTTAAAAAAATACTTTATAAATATGTATAGATTTAGTATAGGCATTTTTATATGGCAATAGACAAAATTAATCCATTTGTACAACAAACAGCAAGCTCGTATTACAGACAGCCTCAAGTTCAAGGTTATCACCAAGCATATACTCAAGGTGCTCCAAGCACGCTTCCAACGGTTGAACAAGGTTATAAACCCACAACAGAAGACTACGAACTTGCACAAGCATATTTAAACGGCGATTACAAAGTTCAAGGTAACCCATTTGTTTCTAAACCACAAAAAACTACCGAAAAACCAGGTTTTGAAGGTTTTAGAGTTCCAGAGAACAATGGAACAGGTGAACTTATGCCACAAGATGATGATGAAACCAAAAGAACACTTTATTATGCATAAAATTAAATAATAGAAAGAATAGGAAGAAAAAACGAGTTAAATAATTAACTCGTTTTTTCCGTGTTTATAATGTTTGACAATTTAGCTAAATGTTTTAAATGACGATTCGATATTGTCATCAATTACCTTTGAAATACTTTCTATTTCTGTTTGAATAGCATTTCTTTCAGTTTCAAGTTTATTTAACTGAAGCTCCAATTTTTTATCTATATTTTGAATTTTATCAGATGTTGCCTTATATTCAGCCTCTGCTTCAGCATCATCAGTTGTATCATAAACTTCACCTATAGCGCCGCCACCTATTGTATCCCAAGACTCTGTTTTAAATTCAAACATATTTGTTTCAGTATTTAGCTCACGTTTTGCAAAAAAGTACACTCCATTTTGAATTGCATTTTGAAAATTATCAACATCATCAAGATCATCAACAATCATAAAATCATTTACATTAAATTCTCTATGCACAAGCATTTGTTGGCTATTTCCTTCTTCGTCTTCTTGAGTAACAATTTCTTGATTTTCAGAATTTTCAACACCGTCTTCTCCTTCCGATGAAACAGAATAAGGAGTATAAGTTGTATACCTTTCAATCATTGCATCTCGTTCTTCTTCACTTGCAACTATTATTTTATTTCCGGTTGAAGAAACAAGAAAAAACTTGTCTTGTGCAGTCGTAAGTCCTTCCATTTGTTGATTCATATAATTTTTATAATTTTGATAGGTAACATCAACCTGAGTTATACCATCACCATTATTAAAATTATAAACCATCTTACGGTTAGAAGTCTTATCCTGATATTCATTTGAAGCCGCTGCTAATTTATCAGACCATTGAAGACGTTGAAAATTAATTTGTTGAGCCTGATATTCAACATTACTCCTTCTTGCTGTTAATTGCAAAAATCTTGCTTGGCTAGCTGAAAGCCCCATATTATTCTCCTTAACTTCATTGTCTAACACTATAAATATCGACAAATTCAATCTAAAACTTTAAAATTTAAACCTTTTTAAAAAACTTTTGTTACAAAATTTAATAATATAATTAGCTCTTTATATATTACCTTATTAACTGATGAAGATATTAAATTTTTAAAATACTTTTTAAATATGAAAAATATTTTAATTATTATGAGTTTATTATTATTTTTAGATTCTTTTGCAGTTGCCTATGAAAAAATCTACTTGCAACAGCCTTCTTCTTATGGAATTACACCAAGAAGGACAATATACAGACCAACCTATAATCCCTACAGAACAAGATATTACAGCCCCTATCAATATCAAAGACTAAATTCAAATAACATACAAAGACTTCAAAGACTACACCGTTTAAGACAAATGGATAGATTAAGAAGAAGTCGCTTAAGTAACTATTTAAGCTGGTTTAACAGAAACAATAATGGTGGAGCTTTAACTGGATATTCCGTACCTATTAATCAAGATGTATACAAACAAATGGGAATAAGCCCCTATAATTCAAATATTAAACAAAGTCCAAAATCCATAAATTGTAATCAGGAACTTTTTTCAAACCCCATGGGCGATGAAATGTACTACACAAACGGTGAATATCATAAAGATATAGGTGGGGCAACAGGAAAAACAGGTGTTACCATAATTTATGATTAAAAGTTTTAATTTTTTAAAATAAATGTATAATTAATTTATGCGAAAAATTAAAACCATAGGACTTGTTGCACCCTCAGGCAATATTAAAAATTTTGATGAAATTAATAAAAAAATTTCAATTCTTGAAAAATATTTTAAAATTAAAAAATTTTATAATGAAAATTTATCATACAAATATTTGTCAGATACCGACGAAAACCGTATAAAATACTTTGAACAAGCCTTTTTGGATGATGAAGTTGATATAGTTATTTCAATTAGAGGCGGTTATGGAGCAATAAGAATAGTAGATAAAATTAACTATAATTTAATTAAAAACAAAATTTATCTTGGAAGCTCAGATGCAACAATTCTTCTTATGGCATTGTACAAAAAAACAAATATAAAATGTTTTCATTCACTAATGATTTTAAACGGTTTTGTTGAAAACCTAGAAAAAAACTTAGAAATTATTAAAAAAAATTCCTTTGAATTAAATTTAAAAACAATAAAAGACGGAACCTGCAAAGGGACTCTCTGGGGCGGAAATTTATCCAGCATTGTTTCAACTTTTTCTAACGAAAATTATCTTCCAAATGAAAATATCATATTATTCTTGGAAGATTTAAACGAACCATTATATAAAATTGATAAAATGCTATATGAAATATATCGCAATAAAAAACTAAAAGAAAAAATAAAAGGAATTATCTTTGGTGACTTTTATTTTGAAGAAAATGAAATTATGCCTCTTTTTAAAGAATATTCAAAAATATTTAATATTCCAACATTTTATAGCAAAGACATAACTCATAAAAAAAATAATATAATAATTCCTTTCGGAAAAGAAATTCAAATCTAATATTTTGTTTGTTTTGAAATTTTGTTTTTGTTATGATTTAGCTATGCACAGTATTATTCACTTTGATGAGTTAAATTCAACTAATGAATATGCTCGTCAACATTTAGAGGAATTGGACGATTTTAGTGTGGTGTCTTGCAACCTTCAAACAAAAGGACAAGGACAATTTGAACGCACTTGGTATTCATCAAATAAAAACGGCGGAAACATATATGCTTCCTTGGTTTTAAAACCAAAAAGCATAACTCATCTAAATGAACTTACAAGATATACAGCTCTAATCGGAGCTAAAACACTTGAAAATTACAATCTCAAACCAACTTTTAAATACCCAAATGATATTTTAGTTAACAACAAAAAAATAGCAGGAATACTTGCAAAATCAGAATTTTTCGGACAAATTTTTAAAGGTGTTGTGGTTGGTTTTGGAATTAATTTAAATCTTGAAAAAAACGAACTTATTAAAATTGATCAGCCCGCAACTTCAATTTTTGAAGAAACCGGAAAAACAGTCGATAAAGAAAATTTTTTAAATTTATTTTTAAATAATTTTAAAGAAGGATATGAAAATTTTTTAAATAACGGAATAAAAGGAGAAATACTATGTTAAACCCTGAATTGTGGACTGAAGGAAGCATAACAATGCTTGTTGGAATGGGAATTGTATTTTCATTTCTTACAATTTTAGTTTTTGCAATGATGATTATGGCAAAGTGCGTTTGTTTTATTAACAAACTTTGTCCTGTTGCAGTTGAAGAAATTAAAACAAAATCAAAAAATACTTCAGATAATTCTGAAATTGCACTTGCAATAGCTATTGCAAGAGCTCAAGCATAATAAAATTAAAAGAAAAGAGGATAAAAAAATGACAAAAAAACAAATTAAAGTTATGGATACATCATTCCGTGACGGTTTTCAATCAGTTTACGGTGCAAGAGTATTCGTAGACGATTTTTTACCTGCTCTAAAATCAGCAGTAGAAGCAGGAATTAAACACTTTGAAGTTGCAGGCGGTGCACGTTTTCAATCACCGATTTTCTATTGCAGAGAAAATGCCTTTGAAACAATGGATAAAATAAGAGAAACTGTTGGCCCTGACATAAATTTACAATCATTGGCTCGTGGAGTTAATGTTGTAGGTTTAGATTCTCAACCTCGTGATATGATTAACCTTCATGCAAAAATGTTCAAAAAACACGGAATTACAACAATCAGAAACTTTGATGCTTTAAATGACGTTAATAATTTAATATATTCAGGTCAATGTATAACAGATAACGGACTAAATCACGAAGTTACAATCACTATGATGGAACTTCCAATCGGATGCAGCGGGGCTCATGACGTTGCTTTCTATGAAAAAGTTTTACGTTCTATTTTAGATGCGGGAATTCCTTTCACATCTTTAGCTTTCAAAGATGCTTCAGGAACTTCATCTCCAAGAAAAGTTTATGAAACAGTCAAAAGAACTCGTGAAATACTTGGTCAGGACGCTCATATTCGTTTCCACAGCCATGAAACAGCAGGAACAGGTCTTGCAGCATATCTAGCAGCCCTAGAAGGCGGAGCAGACGGTATTGACCTTGCCATGAAACCTGTATCAGGCGGAACAGCACAACCGGATATAGTTTCTATGTGGCATGCATTGAAAAACACAGAATATGACCTCGGTATTGATATTAATAAAATTTTAGAAACAGAAGAAATATTCAAAGAATGTATGAAAGACTACTTCTTACCACCTGAAGCACTGGCTGTTAATCCTATGATTATTCAATCACCACTTCCAGGGGGAGCATTAACTGCTAACACTCAAATGTTGCGTGACAACAACTTAATGAATAAATACCCCGAAATCGTTGCAGCAATGAAAGAAGTTGTTGAAAAAGGTGGTTTTGCAACATCTGTAACTCCTGTTTCACAATTTTATTTTCAACAAGCATTTAATAACGTCATGTTTGGTTCTTGGAAAAAAATTGCAGAAGGATACGGAAAAATGGTTCTCGGTTATTTTGGAAAAACTCCTTGCGAAGCCGATCCTGAAATCATTAAAATTGCAGAAGAACAATTAAACCTTCAACCAACAACCGAACTTGTTGTTGATTTAAATGACAAAGACGAAACAAAAGGTATTAAAGCTGCAACTAAAATGCTTGAAGATGCAGGCATTGAAGTTACAGAAGAAAATATCTTTATCGCAGGTGCTTGCAAAGAAAAAGGCATTATGTTCCTTCAAGGAAAAGGTACTTTGGGTGTTAGAAAAAATGAACCAAATAAAGCTTGTGCATGTGCTGACGGCGAAAGTACAAAAAATGGCTATACAGTAACATTAAACGGTAAAAAATATACTGTTAAGTTAGACGGCACAAAAGCAACAGTCAATGGAAAATCCTATGATGTTGCTGTTAAAGCTGGTATTGACGAAACTAAATCACAAAGCTCAGGTGAAGGTCAAGATATTAAAGCAGCCCTTCCTGGTGTTGTGTTAAGAATTGAAGTAGAAGAAGGCGAAGAAGTTGCAGAGGGCGATGTTTTGCTGGTAGTAGAAGCAATGAAAATGGAAACAGAAATCAAATCTCCTGCTTCGGGAAAAGTCCTTTCAATCAACGTTAGTCAAGGTGATCAAGTTAAAAACGGTCAATCATTAGTTACATTAGGTTAATAGCGGAGACAAAAAAATGAATATAGGTGAAATTTTTCAACAATTATGGCAAACCACAGGAATTTGCAACTTTGTTCAACCCGCAGATCCTAATATAACAAATGCGTTTGAACAATTTTTACATCAATTCGGCTCACCAATAATGCTTATTGTATGCTTATTTTTGATGTGGCTTGGAATTAAAAAACAATATGAACCCTTACTTTTAATTCCTATCGCCTTTGGCGGATTTCTATCAAATATCCCCGGAGCAGGAATGAATGAACCGGGTGGGTTTTTATATATTGTATATGAAGCAGGTATCCACCAAGGACTGTTCCCTTTGATAATTTTCATGGGAGTAGGTGCAATGACAGACTTTGGTCCTCTTATTGCTAATCCAAAAACAGCTCTTTTGGGAGGTGCTGCTCAATTTGGAATTTTTGGAGCATTACTGCTAGCATTATGTATTTTTGGATTTACACTTCCACAATCAGGTGCAATAGGTATTATAGGCGGAGCAGACGGCCCGACTTCAATATATGTAACTTCAAAGTTAGCTCCCGAACTACTTGGTGCTATTGCAGTTGCAGCCTACTCTTATATGGCCCTTGTTCCTGTTATACAACCACCAATTATGAAACTTTTAACAACTGATAAAGAACGCAAAATTGAGATGAAACAATTAAGAGAAGTTTCTAAACGTGAAAAAATAGTTTTTCCTCTTTTGGTTCTTTCTCTTTGCATTTTATTCCTTCCAAGTGCTTGTCCGCTTGTTGGAGCACTTGCTTTCGGTAATTTATGTAAAGAGTGCGGTGTTGTTGAAAGACTTTCAAATACAATGCAAAACGCACTAATTAACATAATTACAATATTCTTAGGATTGTCAGTAGGCTCCAAACTATCTTCTGACCAATTTTTAACAATTCAAACATTGTTCATTTTAATCCTTGGCATTGTTGCTTTTTCTCTCGCAACAGGAGCAGGAGTTATTATGGCAAAAATTATGAATTTATTTTCAAAAGAAAAAATCAATCCCCTTATCGGTTCAGCAGGAGTTTCTGCAGTACCCATGGCAGCAAGGGTATCTAACAAGGTAGGGCTTGAATACAATCCAAATAACTACTTATTAATGCACGCTATGGGGCCAAATGTTGCAGGAGTCATCGGTTCAGCCGTTGCAGCGGGTGTATTATTAACAGTTTGCATTCAATAACATAAAATAAAATAGGGGGTATACACCCCCTATTTTTTATCTTAAAAAAAATAATTATAAAATTATAAAAAAATGCTTGAAAATTATCATTAAAGGAATACAATTTTTTTCGGGTGAATTTTCACCATTATTTATAGCATTACAACAAAACTAAGGAGATAATTATGTCAAATCAAGTTATTGACAACAAAGACTGTCTTGCTCCAAATGAAGTTGCACACGGCTTTTCAGAACAAGTTATGCCCCAAAAAGCAGGATATAGAAAATCTAAAATGTTTGTTCTGGCTATTGCAGCAGGGGCATTTATCGCTTATGGCGCACAAGTTAGCTTAACGGTTTCTACAGGTACAGCAGAAACTCTCGGCTGGGGTGCATCTAAGCTAATTGGTGCCATGGTTTTTGCAGCAGGACTTATGATGGTTGTTTTAACAGGTGCAGAGCTTTTTACGGGAAACGTCATGATGATGTTTTCAGTTATTGAAAAGAAAATTACTTGGGCTAAACTTTTTAGAAGCTGGTCAATAGTATATTTAGGAAACTTCATAGGTTCAATTATTCTGGCATTTCTGGTATATTACGGAGCTATGTGCCACAATGCACACGACGCTCTCGGTGTTAATACCCTTACAAATGCTCACATGAAAGTTAATTTAAGCTTTATGGAAGCATTTTGCAGAGGTATACTATGTAACTGGCTTGTATGTTTAGCTGTTTGGATGGCAACAAGCTCAAGACGGGTAATAGGTAAAATATTTGCAATATTCTTCCCCATTATGACATTCGTTGCTTCCGGCTATGAACATAGCGTAGCTAATATGTTTTTTATACCAAGCGGAATATTAATGAAATCTGTTCCATCCGTTGTAGCTGCTTCAGGTTTTAGTGCAGATCAATTAGCAACATTAACTTGGAAAACATTTTTCATCCATAATTTAATACCAGTAACACTTGGAAATATTGTTGGAGCACTTGTTTTTGTGGTATTACTTTTCTGGATGGCATACCTTAGAGATGACCACAATAAAGAAGCGTAAAAATAAAAAACGGCTTATAAAATTTATGAGCCGTTTTTATTCCCTAAAAAAATGAAAAAGATTATATTTATATTTTTTATATTGATTTTTATGACACCTGCCTTTGCAATTAAAGATGATGTAAAGGATGATGTAATAATTTCACCTGATGAAAATACCACAATAAAAAAAGATTTAATGGAAGGTGAAAAAAAAGTCATTCTTGAAGAACCAATAATCTTAGAAAAACAAGAAAAAACACTTGAAGAAAAAATTGAAAAAGAAATAAATCCCTACTCAAAAGAAGCTCTAAAAGGAATAATAGAAAAAGAATATGACCTAAATAATTCTGAAGGTATGTTTAAAAAACAATTAACCGCTCAATTTAACAAAGGAATTATAAAAGACATCGGTTTACAAGGAAGTTTTATATTTAATCTTGGCGAAACTATTGGTGAAAAAGAATCTAACCTTAAATATAATACTCAATTAATTAATGTGGGTTTAAAAGGTAAATTCAGAACCGAAAAAGAAGGTTATAATTTGCTTTTTGATTTAACTCCCGATATGCACGATGATTTTTTTCATAAACTTGTACTTGATGCTTGGATTGAAACAAAAAGAATCCCTCACAATACCTTAATGTTTGGTACTTCACGTCCTAATGTCGGTTATGAGGGAGGGCAATGCCCATATTTAGTACCTTTCTTAGCTCGTTCACAAACAGCAAGAAATTTTGGTAACATAAGAAAAACAGGCATACGTATAAAAGGCGATTATAAATATTTAGACTATGACCTTGGAGGATACAGTTCTGACACCTGGTATAGCGAATTTTTTCCGGGTGTTGAAACAGATTTATGGATAAATTTTAAACCATTAGCAAAGGTTAAAGAAAAATACGGAAATTTAAATATTGGAGGAGGCATACAAACAGGTAGCAGAAATTCTCATGATTTCTTTGTTACAAGCGCAGCCATAAGATATGACTATAAAAGGTTTTGGATGCTTGCAGAATATCAAAACGCAGATGGCTCTAACGGTGCTTCAGGATTAACCGACAAAAAAAGATGGGGCTATAATATAACACTGGCTTATAGGATTACAAAAAAACTTGAATTTCTTTTAAGATATGATGACTTTGATCCAAATAAATTAATCGCAAACAATAACATAAAAGAATATACCGCAGGAATAAATTACTTTATACTGGGTCAAACAATGAGAGTTATGTTAAATTATGTATTTGCCCAAAATCAAGGTGGGTCTGACTCACATAAAATAATTGTCGGAACGCAATTTTTATTATAAATTTACAATAAAAAAGCCCCAAAGGGCCTTCTTTATTGTAAAGCTTGTTTTTGTCTTGTATAAAAATCAATTTGTCTTTGAATCGGGCGCATTTTTAAAACTCTTTCGGTTTCTGTTATTTTTTTATCATTTTTAACTGCTGCAAGCTCTTTATTTAATTCAGCTAATTTAGCATCTATTTGTTTAATCTTTTCGGCTTTTTTTGCTTGAGAAGCACTTGTTTTAGCTTGTGTTTTAGCTTCTATATCCTTTTTAGCCGCTTCTTTTAAATCCGATTTAGTATTTTGAATATCCTGTTTTACCGCATTTTTAAAAGAATTACCGAAAGATGTTGCAGCAAAAGACATTGAAGTTGTCATTGCTATTATTGCAGCAACCGTTAATACTTTTTTCATAATCCTCTCCTTTTTTAAACTATATACTTAATTTTAACTTTTTTTAAAGCATTTTTCAAGTCTCGATAAATATAATAAACCCACCTTATAAGGCGGGTTTATTATTTTAAAAAAATCGATAATCCCCACATAAAAAGAACTATAATAACTGTATATATTAATGTTAAAATAATCTCGGGATGAGAATTATTCTTTTTATTTTTATTATTTTCTGTCATATTAAATCTACCTTAAAAATCTTAAATAAATATAAATTGTACTAATTACAAGAGAAATTAATACTACCACTACACCATATTTCATAAATTTCAAAAATGCCATAGGGTGTCCTTCTTTTGCAGCATTTTCGGAAACTATAACATTTGCTGCAGCACCAATTATTGTCATATTTCCGCCAAGACAAGCTCCCAAAGACAAACACCACCATAAAGGATACGCATAATTTGCTCCCATAACCTTTTGTATTTCGGCTATCATAGGTGCCATAGTAGCAGTATATGGTATATTATCAATTATACCCGATATTATACCCGATGCCCACAAAATAATCATTGCAGTAGCGGTTTTAGAACCTTCCGTTACATTTAAAATCCACTCTGCCATCAATTTTATACCACCGGATGCTTCAAGACCGCCTATAATAATAAATAAGCCTACAAAGAAAAATATTGTATTCCATTCGACATCCTGCAATATTTGTGTCGGTTTTTCAAATAATAATAAAATACTTGCACCGAGCATTGCAACGATACATGTTTCTATATGAATAACATCATGCAGCATAAAACCTAAAATAACAAGTGTTAAAACAATCATAGACCTAACCATCAAATTATAATCCGTTATTGTTTTTGAATTGTCTATTTTAACAACCTCTTGCATTTTATTTTCATCAGCTATAAGAATTTTTCTAAAACATAAAACGAGCATTAAAATCACTGCAATCAAAATAACTGCAACAACACCCGTTAATTCTTTTATGAAATCCATAAAAGTGAAACCCGCAGCACTTCCTATGATAATATTAGGAGGATCACCAATTAAAGTAGCTGTTCCGCCAATATTAGAAGCAACAATTTCAGTTAAAAGAAAAGGAATGGGATTTATCTCTAATTTTTTTGCTATAGAGAAAGTTATTGGCATAATTAATATTACAGTTGTGACATTATCCAAAAATGCACTAACAGCAGCGGTAAATAACCCCAATGCGACTAGAACTTTTATAGGATGACCTTTTGTAAATTTTAAAAGTTCATTAGCAATATAGCTAAATACACCGCTTCTTGTTGTTATAGAAACTATAATCATCATTGAAACTAAAAGAAAAATTACATTAAAATCTACAAAATTAACAAAATAATGAGGATCTATAGCTCCGTCAAGCATTTTTGTTTGACTAACAAGCCCTAAAATTATAGTTATCGCACCACCCAAAAGAGCGATTGTAACTTTCGGAATTTTTTCCAAAGCTATAAAAATATATGCCACAATAAGCAAAGTTGCAGAAATTGCAACACTATTTGCATTTACAAAATTATGTACAAAATCCATAATCTACTTTCCTCCACTTTGAGCAAAAGCTATCGCTATTGCAGCAGCAATTTCAGATTCGTCCTTACTTTTAACTTTTTTCTTTTGCTCAACAGGCAATTCTTCAGGAAAAATCTTATTTAATTGAAAAATGATTTTTTCCATAATTCTCATAACAAATATCATCAAAGTTAAAAAGAATAAAACAGTAGCCATACCAATAAACGTTATGACAACACCTGTATTAAAATTTTGCAATAATAATTCAGTATTCATAATAATCTCCTATTTATATTTATGTAACAACCAAAGATATAAAACTAAGGAGCATTAGGTTGAACTTGAAATAATAAAAGAGAAATACCGATAGCAGAACTATCAAAATATAAATTGGAATAAAGGTTATTTGATAATATATTTAATTGTTCAAAAGAAACCGGAGCACAATTACCCCCAAAAATAGTGTTATTCTGACCTATTCGATTTGAACCGTAAACAAGGGCAGAATTATCTGCTAATAAATAAAAACCCTGTTCTAAAGCCTTAGAATTAATAACAACATTTTTCTTTTGTTGAATTAAATTTATAGTTGCAAAATCAACACTTTTTGAAGCAAAAGCCTTATTACTTGCCCCAATAAACCCTATAAACAGAGAAAAAAATATAAAAAATATTAAAAATATGCTTTTTAAATTTTTCATAACACAATAATAAGATAAAAAATAAATTATTCAATTACTTTTAAAAAAAGGGGACAAGGCTAGACCATTGTCCCTTACCAAAACACAAAAAATAATATGAAATTTTTTGTAAGCATTTGGAGTGTGGTTTATTTATAGCCATGGATTATAAATAAACCACTGGAATTAGATTTTTTTTCTTTTTGTTTTTCTCCTTTCTATTTTTACTTCCTACATTTTTATAAAAAGAGTTAAATTGTAAAATGACTAAAGTATTGACACTTCATTGTTATAACTCACTGACACAACGTACGGAAGCTGCAGCTCGTTTAGATTCAGTCCAAGAATTCCAATACCCTCTACGTAATTCTTGGCGATAAACATAAGAACCACTATACGTACTACTCCAAACATAACATATGTCGCAGCCATCGCTATAAGAACTATTATAAGCTCCCTCACAATAAGAACTTCCGATACCACAATAAGCAGAACCATAACCTGAATACCTGTCACAAAACATAAGACCTGATGTGCCTTTATTCCGTGAATAAGTTGCAAGATTTAACCCAGCAAGTTCATCTTTAGTAGGCAATCTCCAACTACGTCCGCCATAATTTAAATTATTGCAAATAATTTCAGCTGCATATTGAGTACATACGGTTCTATTACATCCGCCATAATCACCATTAATTGAATCGCAATCCCGTGTAGTTTCACCATACCAACAACAAGCATTATCTGAACACTCTGTATAATAAGTTCCAACTACAGTCACGCCAGAAATATTTACTGGAAATACTGTTTTATCACCCATATTATATTGAGTAACATATAGTTTTTTACCATTTGATTCAACTAAAACAGTATAATCAGGAAATGTCGGAACTTCACATTTACCATTTTTTAAAATATAACCTGAAGTACAAGCACTGCAAGAACCTGAAGTACAAGATGTACAACCTGCACCAAATTTATCGGCACAAGTTGCAACACCTGGCTCACTAACACATCGAACCGAAGCAGCAGAATTACGATATATGTCAGTTTCTTGACTCCATACACCTTTATATAAACTATAAGCATATGCATTGTTGCTATTATTAAATATAGTAGCACTCCAAATTGTGTTAGGAGCGCAATCTCTATTATTACAAGCTGAATAAGCTGCACAAAGACACTCTGCCGAGCTTGAATCAGTTGGATTATAGTCACATAACATTAAGCCATTATTTCCAATACCTTTTGAATATATATCTGGATTAAAACCTGCTAATTCATCACTGGTAGGTAACCTCCAACTTAATCCACCATAATTCAAGTTATCACATATAATTTCTGCTGCATATTGATTACATTGAGCTCTATCACAACCACTATAATCACCATTACTTGTACTGCAAACAACGGTAGTATCTCCTTGCCAACAACAAGCAATAGAAGAACAAATCGTTCTCGTAGCTACTACAGTCACACCTGAGACATTTATAGAAAAGTCAGAAAAATCTCCCATGTTATACTGGGTAACACATAAATCTTTTCCACCAGTGGTAATTTTTACCGTATAAATAGGACAACTATCAAGTTTACATTGCCCATTTGTTAAAACATAATACTGCTTACAAGTAACACAACCGTTCTCGCCGCATGTTTCACAATGAGGATAAACAACATCACAATCAACACACTCAGTTGAACCTGTAGGCTTAAACTGATTTGCCTTACAAACACCTGATGATTCAGAACCCGAACCAATCCAACCGCAAGGTTTATCGTCACTACAAACATAACAAGTATCAGAACCTGCTTCAGACCAATTATTAGCTTCGCATGACTTACATTGAGTTGAATTTGTTTCATCTTGATATTTACCTTCAGGACAATCTTTACAAACTATTTGACCTGTTTTATTTTGATATTGACCCACAGGGCATGAAATACATTCTTTTTGAGAAAGTTTATTTTGATAAGTTCCAGCAGGACAAGGAGTATAACTTGTTGATGCTTGAGAGTCACTATAATTTCCTATAGGAGTCTCTTTACAGGTTGATTGGCTTAGTTCATCCTGATATTTACCTTCAGGACATGGCATACATTCCTTTGTGCCGTCAGAATAGTATCCTTTTTCACATGGAACACAAGTATTAGATGAATTATAATAACCATAACCCGATGTACAAGATAAACATTTTTCACTGCTACACCTTGTACAATCAGAAGTTAAAGTAGAACAAGGTATACAAGTACAAGAATTTGTATCTTTATAATGGTTATTAGGGCATACTATAGAGCATACAAGACATTTTGTTGAATTACACAATTTACAATCAGGCGATATTTTAGAACATTGAGACTTCATTCCAAGGGAAGATATTGTTGAATTTGATGTTTTAAGCTTTTTTGAAATGATTGGAGAAAAAGCTGCCAAAATACAGCTCATAGTAACCAAGCTAATCATAAGTTCAATTAAACTAAAAGCTTTTAGGGTTTTTGTTGTAATCTTAATCATAAGTTAAATTTCTCTTTTTTATAAAAATACCAAATTTAACTTACATTTTACTTGGTTAATTATACATTGTCAATAAATTTAGTAAGTTTGACTAGGTTACATAATTGAAAAGTTGAAAATATAATAAGCCAAGAGGTTTTATGAATAATTTAAAGTTATTTGGTAAAAGAATAAAAGAGCTTAGAAAACAAAAGAAATTAACACAAGAACAATTAGGGGAACTCGTTGGAATAGATTACAAGCAAATAGGTAATATAGAAACAGGAACTTATTTTACAACAATGCCGACTCTAGAAAAAATCGCAAAAGCACTCAATGTCGAGATTGTTGAGTTGTTTGATTTTAATCATACTCAAAATAAAGAACAACTTTTAAAAGAAATTTCCTCCCTATTGATAAATGCTCAGGAAGATAAATTAAGGTTTATATATAGAATTATAAGGGATATTTTAAAATAAAAAGCTGTGCAAATTGCACAGCTTTTATATTTATTTTTTCAAAGAACCTATTTTTTATTAACCAATTCTTTGAATTTTTTGCCAGCAGAAAAAGCAGGAACAGTTTTTGCAGCAATTTTAATTTCTTTACCTGTTTGAGGATTTCTGCCTGTTCTTGCAGCTCTTTTTCTAGCTTCAAAAGTACCGAATCCAACTAAAGTAACTTTTTCACCTTTAGAAACAGTTTTTTGGATAGTTTCAACTAAACTGCCCAAAACTTCTGCAGCTTCTTTTTGAGTAACTTTAGCTTTTTTTGAAATTTCTTGTACTAATTCTTCTTTGTTCATTTAGAACCCCTTTCTATATCTCTTTTTGGATTATATTAAAGATTTAACCTTTTAGCAAGTCTTTTTTTTAAAAAAATTAATATTTTTTGGTATAATTAATATCATGAAAAAATATTTTCAAAGATGGTATGAAAAAAATGAATACCTAAAGGCCTTTATGAATCTTATGCAAGACTTACCCATTGAAGAACAATGCGAAATTGCAGTTGATATAATTATTGAAGCCTCAGAAATGATAGATAGGGACTATTCAAAAATAATACAAGAAGTTTCATCTTTTGATCCCAAAGATTACAAAAGATGGTATGATAAAAACCCAAATGTTCATATTGCAATAGAATCACTAAGAGATTTAACCGAAGAACAAAGAGATATAATAATTCAAAACTTTACAGATAAAATCTTAAATTCACATAACATAAAAATTGAAGGATTGGATTAACTTGACAAATATTTTAATTACAGGGGCAAGTTCAGGAATAGGGTTAGAAATTGCAAATCTTTTATCAAAAGAAGGGAATGACCTTTTTTTAACAGGAAGAAGAAATATTGATAAAGTCAACTATTACCCCTGCGACCTGATAGACGTTTTTTCGATTGAAAATCTATATAACAAAGCAAAAGAATATTTCAATTCAGATATAGATATTTTAATTAATTGTGCCGGACAATACATTTATAAACCTACGGAAAAAATGGAATTTGACGAAATTTCATACCTTATAGATTTAAATTTTAAATCCGCTTATGTTTTAACAAGTCTAGTGATTCCAGAAATGAAAAAAAATAAATGGGGAAGAATAATCAATATCGGTTCAATTTCAGGTATGGTTGGAGAAGCAAATGCAAGTTTATATTCTGCTACAAAAGCAGCTCTCTCGGGCTTCACAAAAGCACTGGCTCTTGAAGTTGCACAATATAACATAACCGTAAATCAAATTAACCCCGGATGGGTTGAAACACCGCTTGCGGACAATTCCCTTACAAATGAAGATAAACAAGAAGTACTAGATGTTACACCTCAAAAAAGATTTATTCAGCCCATTGAAATAGCAAAACTCTGCGAATATTTAATTTCGGAAGATGCTAAAGGTATAACCGGACAAAACATAAATCTTTGCGCTGGTCTTTCAATAGGATGTTAACTAAATTAAGTAAATAAAACATTTTTTTCCGCCTGTCCTAAAAATTTTCTTGTTGTACTTGAAGTAGAATCAGCGATTATCGCCCGAGTAGTAGATTTAGTAACTTCCTTACCAACATTACCTGCAATATTAGCCATTCCATACATACCACCGCCAACAACAGCTCCCACTGTACCTGACACAAAAGCCGAAGTTGCAGTATTTAAAATAAGTTCACCACTATTAAAATCTTTATCTCCAAAAGCAACATCGGTCATATAACTTCCTGCACCAGACGCTGCACCACAAATAACTCCACATTTTGCACCATTTAACACCGAAACTGCAGCCCTTCCTGCTTTTATTCCTGCTCCAACTCCAGATGAAACCGCACTTGTAGCACCAGTCATAGCACCTGATATTGCATCCTTTGCCATTTCTTTAACATCAAATTCATCACCTTCAATGTTATTTGTGATTCTATCTAATAAATTTATTCCTGTTTTTAAAGCTGCACCGATTGGAGCACCTTTTAAAAGTGCTACTCCCCAACCTATCGGACCTGTTCCTACTGTTAAAATTGTTGTAGTAATTGCACCGATACCCGTTAAAACATTCGATAGTAAACCTGACATATTCTCTTGTTTATTATCAAAATCGTCTATATATTTAACTGCTTCTTCAAAAGAAACTTCGCCAGAATTAAATTTTTCAAGCATGCTTTCACAATCTGAAGCACTTTGACCTAAATTTGTAACTTCTTTAATTCCATTCCAAATATTACCCAAACAACCTTGTTCGTCTTTAACCTGAGATAATTTTTCATTTAAAAAGGAACTTTGTTGAGTTTTACTTAATTTACTGGCATCGTAACCATACGAACTGCTAATGCTTGTCGCCATGAAACTAACCTATAAACTACTATTACACACATGAATATAAAGTTTTTTTTAAAAGAAAAATTGATAAAAAAAACATTATTTGTAACATTTGTTACAAACTATTTTAAATTTTACACATGGTAAAATATGTTCTAAGATATACTTAAATATGTAAAAAGGAACATTTATGGAAGTTTTACCTTTAGAAGCAATAATATACAATCAAGAAAAAGTTAATTTAAAAGACGTTATAGCTCCGCCTTATGACGTTATCGACGAAAAATATCTTGATGAACTATATGAAAGAAGCAAATATAATATAGCACGCCTTATTCTAACGAAAGGCGATAATCGCTATGAAGATGCTAAAAAATATTTTGAAGATTGGAAAAAAGAACAAGTTTTAATCCAAACAAAAAAACCTTCAATATTTTATATAATTCAAAGATATAAAAATGAAAAAGGCAAATTAATTGAAAGAAAAGGATTTATTGCAAGAAATAAAATCGAAGATTTCTCCTCCAAAAAAATCCTTCCTCATGAATTTACTATGGGAGGGCCTAAAGAGGACAGATTTAAACTTATAAGTGCAACGAAAGCCTTTTTCTCTCAAATTTTTATGGTTTATGATGATGAAACCTTTTCAGTTGAAAAAACAGTTGAAAAATATTTAACGCAAAAACCTTTAATCAAAGTCACAGACGATTACGGAGTAGAAAATATTATTTATTTGATTGATGAAAAAAATGATATTGAAAAAATCGAAAAAGCTTTATCAAATAAAACTCTTTTAATTGCAGACGGACATCACAGGTATGAAACATCTATAAAATATGCAAAAGAACATCCTGAAAATGAATATGCTCAATATGTAATGAGTTATTTTACAAATGCTGCCGATGAAAACCTTATAATATACCCTACGCACAGAATAATTGAAAAAGAAACTCCAAATCTCCTTGAAAAAGTTTCAAAATATTATGAAATTGAAATAATAAAAGAAAAAGAAACTTTTTTAGATAAAATTGAAAAAGAAAATCAAAAACAAATTACAACAGGATTAATTTTAAAAGGGGATGACAATTTTTACGTTTTAAAGCTAAAATCCAATGTAAAAGAAAAAATTAAAACCCCAAAAGCACTACAGAACTTGGATTTGACGATTCTACATGAAATTATTTTAAAAAAGGAACTCAATTTTACACAAGAAGAACTTATGGCACAAAACGGTATCAAATATGAAAAAAGAGAATCTGTTGCCTTTAATGCCGTAAAAAACAATGCAAATGCTGTATTTATAATGGCATATCCAAAAATGAAAGATATATTAAATATTTCAAAAGAAGGCCTTAGAATGCCTCAAAAATCAACATATTTTTACCCGAAACTGTTATCGGGCATTGTCATCAATCCACTGGAGCCAATTAATTATGGGAAACATAATAACAAATGATAAAACACCTCTTGGTGCAAACTATAACGAAGAAGAAAAAATTGTTGAATTTAAACTATTTTCAAAAAATGCAACGGCAGTAGAGCTTTGTATCTTCGAAAATCCTCAAGGGGAAAACCCCGTTATGACATTAAATATGAAAAAAAATGACAACAATATATGGGAAACAAAAGTAAAAGACTACATGCTAAACTGTCAGAAAAAACCAATTTTCTACGGTTTCAGAGTTTTTGGACCAAACTGGGAATATAATGAAAATTTTGAACCTGGAACAAATATTGGTTTTAAATCCAAATTTGATGACAAAGGCAATCGTTATAATCCCAATAAAATTGCTTTTGATCCCTATAGCAAAGAACTTTCGCATCTTCCCTCAGATGTTAACCCTGGACTAAATATGTTTCGATCAGGAGGAAATTTTCATCTGATAGATAACGCTAAATGGGCAATCAAATCAGTGTTTTCACCAAAAAAAGATGAAGAAATAACATCAATTAAACCAAGGGCTTTTAATTCTGAAATAATTGGCGAAGTTCATATAAAAGATTTAACTCAAAACATTAATATGCCTGAACGCGGGACATTTAAAGGTGCTGCTAAATTTGCAAAAAGTGTTAAAAATCTTGGAATTACAATGATAGAATTCCTACCTTTAAATGAATTTGACTCAAAACAAAACGGAACAAATCACTGGGGTTATATGCCATTAGATTATTTTAGTCTCGCAAGAAGATATGCTTATGATAAAAGTTATGGAAATATTTTAAATGAATTTCGACAAATGATTGACGAATTCCACAAAAACGATGTAAAAGTTTGTCTTGATATGGTATATAATCACACAGGAGAGGGCGGTCTGGTTAATCATAATTTAGATGATGCAAACCTTTTTTCATACGCTTTAATTGATAATTCAAATTATTATAAAGTATACAAAAACGGCTATTATCGTTCTAACTCCGGCTGCGGAAATGATTTTAACGTATGCAACGATGGCGTTATGGAATTAATTATTGATTCCATTGTTTTTTGGACAAATCAAGGAGTAGACGCATTTAGGTTTGATCTTGCAGCAGCATTACTTGAAAACAGTTATGACTGTGAAGAAAATTACTGTAACATTAATTCACTTGCAGGAAAAATAAAAGAAAAATTAAATGAAAAAAATATTAAAGTTGTTGATAATTTTTTAGAAAACCAAGAAGGAATTATATTAATAGCAGAACCGTGGACCTGTGGAGGAAAAGAATGCTACCAATTAGGTAATTTTCCTTCTTTTTGGGCAGAATGGAATGATATATACAGAGACACAATAAGAAAAATTACATTAAAACCATCAGAAATTGCTCCTGTTCAAATAAAAGATATTATTCAAGGTTCAACTTCAATTTTCAAAGGAATAAACAGATCAATTAACTACATAGCATCTCATGACGGCTTTACCTTATTTGATTTAAACAATTTTAAACACAAAAGTTCGTCCACTCAAGGAGGCTCGGATTGGGAAATTTCAGGTGATTACGATAACAGTTCCTATTTAAAAGAAAATGCAATAAGAAAACAACTTTCAATTCTATTTTTGTCTTATGGAACTCCGATGATTCAAATTGGCGATGTCATAATGCACACCAAAAACGGAAACAATAACAGTTACAATAAAGATGACGGAACAAATTACCTAAATTGGGAAAAAGTAATTAAAAAAGATACTTTTGAAAATCGAATAATGGAATATGTAAGAAATTTAATTAAATTCAGAAATGAAAACGCCATATTTAAAAGCAAAGATTTTATTCAATCTCTAACCTTTCATTATGACAATGGTGAAATTGCCCATACAAATAATGACGGTTATTGGTTAAATACGAATGAATTATTTTTTGGATTTTTAATAAATACTGTAGAAAACAGAATCTATGTTGCAATGAGTAAAAGTCAAAATCCGCTAAATACAATCCTCCCTAATAATCAAATAGGAAAATCATGGTATATTTGTGCGGATTCTTCAAATTTTAATAACTCAAACCTTGAAATTAAAGACTACATTGAAAAAAACTACATTTTAAACCCTCATGCACTTGCAATTTTTATGGAAAAATAATTATGGAAAAACTAAGAGAAATTTATCTTTCAACATATTTTTTAATAAAACTAAATTCAATTAAGGAAAACTTAACTATTAAAAATTTTTTAAAAGTTTTAAATTTGCTTTCAAACATCGAAGAAAAAAGCTTTGAAAACCACCTAAAAGCGTACAGCGAATTTATAATAGAACTTTCAAAAAGCAATTTTGAAGATTTTTCAAAATGTCTTGAAAATTGCATCTATGAAACTATCGCAAACAAAAATATTAAGAATCCAGAAAATGAATTTGAAATAATAAACAATTTATCTAAAATATCTTATGAAAATATAGCACAAATATTAAATGATAAATTTCCAAAAAATCAAACATTAATTAAAAAATTACCATATTTTAAAAATTCAGGCTTAAAGCTTGATGAAACAAAAGAAATTGAGCTAACTGAACTTAAAAATAAGGCTTTTGATATTTTTGAAAATAATAAAGCCTTTATTTTTGATAATGATCTTGAAATTAAACCCGTACAATTTGTCGAAAACATAAGATTTAAAGACTTAAAAGAATATAAAGAACAAAAAAGAATACTTTTTGAGAACACAAAAGCACTGCTGGATGGGCTAAAAGTAAATAATATTCTTTTATATGGAGAAGCCGGCTGTGGCAAATCCTCAAGTGTTAGGGCTTTATTAAATGAATTTGAAAATTTAAAAATGGTTCAAATCTTTAAAAACAACTTAATTAATTTAGATAAACTTTATTCAAAATTAAATAACTTACCATATAAATTTATAATTTTTGCAGACGACATTTCATTTAATGAAACAGACAACACATTTTCAACAATGAAGGCAATTTTGGAAGGTTCCTTAATACAATGTCCGAAAAATGCCGTTATATACGCGACATCTAACAGACGTCATCTCGTTAAAGAAAATTTTCAATCAAGAAAAGGAGACGAAGTTCACTTAAATGACACTTTAAATGAAATTTCATCACTATCTGAAAGGTTTGGAATAAACCTGCTTTTTCAAAAACCGACAAATGATGAATTTATAAAAATAGTTTTAGAATTAGCTCATGACAATAATATAAATATTGAAGATAAAATTTTAATAGAAAAAGCTCAAAGAATAGCTTTAATTAAAGGCTCTAAAAGTCCGAGAATTGCAAGACAACTAATCGATAATCTTTTAGCAAATATTTTAATTTAAACTTTTATTGTCCTTATCGAGGATAACAAAAACTTTGTATAAGAATCTTTTGGGTTTTTAAAGATTTCTTCTGTTTTATCGCACTCAACAATTCTGCCTTTATCCATAACCGATATTCTGTCACTTAAATATCTAACTAAATTAAGATCATGCGAAATAAACAAAATTGTTAAATCAAGTTTTTGTTTCAATTCAACTAAAAGATTAATTATCTGAGCACAAATACTAACATCTAAAGCACTAACCGGTTCATCCGCTACAATAAACTCAGGTTTCAAAATCAAAGCCCTTGCAATAGCAATTCTTTGGCGTTGGCCACCTGAAAATTCATGGGGATATTTTTTTAAATCCGCATTAGCTATGCCTACTAAATCAATTATTTCATGAATTTTATTTTCTTTATCTTTTTCCTTATGAATTATCAAAGGCTCCATGAGAGTTTCTTTTATTTTCATTTTAGGATTTAAACTAGAATAAGGATTCTGAAAAATCATTTGAATTTTTTTTCTATATTCAAAAGTTTGTTTTTTATTAAATTCTAAAATATTTTCTCCATTAAACAAAATTCTACCTTTTTCCGGCGTAATTAATTTTAAAATACAATTTGCTAAAGTTGACTTACCACACCCCGATTCACCAACCAAAGACATTATTTCGCCTTTTTTTATATCAAGATTAATATTTTTTAAAACTGCTAAAGGTTCCTTTTTAACTTCCAAAAAAGAACCTTTAACTGAATACGTTTTTTCTAAATTTTCAATCTGAATCAAATTCTCTCTCATATACTAATTATACCAGATATTCTTTTAAGTACTGAGTTTCTTCAGATTTTCTTAATTTTTTCAACCCCTCCATTTCTATTTGTCTTATTCTTTCTTTCGAAAAACCTAAAATTTTCCCCAACTCCTCTAAAGTCTTTGTTTTTCTCTCTCCAAGTCCAAACCTATTTAAAATAATAAATCGTTCTCTTTCATTTAATAAATTTAGCGCACTATATATATCCTTTTTAAAATCAATTCTTTCAATTCTTTGATTTGGAGCATTTTCAACATTATCCGCTATATAGTCTTCCAAAGTTAAATCCTGCGCAATAGGTGTATGAAAACTGACCGGTTCTTTTATAACAGAATCTTTAATCAATTTAACTTTTTTAACGGATACTTTTAAATACTCCGAAAGTTCCTCATCTGTAGGTTCTCGTCCCAAATCCACACTAAGCTTAATTGTTGCCTTTTTTAAATTTCTTATTTTATCACCCATATGAACAGGTATCCTTATTGAACGAGAATTATTCGCAATAGCTCTTATTATAGTTTGTTTTATCCACCAAGTTGCATAAGTTGAAAACTTAAAACCTTTTTTATAATCAAATCTGCTTGCAGCCTTTATTAAACCCAAAGACCCTTCTTGAACAAGATCCATAAAAAGAATACCCTGTCCTGTATATCTTTTTGCAATAGAAATAACCAACCTTAAATTTGCCTGAATCAACTTCTTTTTTGCTATAATTGATTCTTTTTTTGTCCCTTCTTTTATCTTTTTTCCAACTTCAATCTCATCCTCTTTATTTAAAAGTTTTACTCTGCTTACATCTTTTAAATACATCTGCAAGACTTCATCTTTATTCACAATTACATTAAAGGTTTTTATATCTTCGTTTTCAGCTAATCCTTCTGTTTCCTTTTTTTCATCAAAGTCAATACAGTCATAATTATACCCAACATTCATCCTTAACTCCTCTAAAAATAATAAAACAATAGATTTAAAAACTTAGACGAAAAAAGTTTTATTTTGTTCCTTGTTTTATTTTTTAAAGTTTCATGATATACTTAACTCAACGGTTAAATCCGTTAGCTAGTTTAATATTTTAAAAAACTAGAACGCTTAACAACAAGAGCGTTCTTATTTTTTTAAGGATGAAAAATGAAAGAACACTTTAACAAAAGAGAGTTAATTGAAACAATTGAGCCTGTAATTGAAAATACAGCCATGAGATACGGCTTAATTCCCCTTGAAATATCTTTTGAAAAAGAAAATAACAAATGGTTTTTAAGAATATTTATATACTCCAATGACCACAATGTATCTCATCTGGATTGTGAAAATATTTCAAGAAGCCTTGGAGATATGCTGGATGACCTTATTCCTTTTAAATATTATCTTGAAGTATCTTCTCCTGGACTAGATAGAAAATTTAAATCAGAAAAAGAATATATTATTTTTAAAAACCACGACGTAATAATTAAATTAAAAAACAATATTGAAGAAATAGCACCAAAGACTTTTGAAGCAAAATTGCTGGATTATAATCAATCATTCGGAATAAAAATATTATATGAAAATCAAGAATATACTATTCCAATGGACAAAATCCATTCCACAAAATTAAATGATAAAATTGAAATAAATAAAAATAAGGAGAAAGACGATGATTAAAATCGGAACTGCGCTGTTTGAAGCTGCTGAACAATTTGAACGTGAAAAAGGTATTTCAAAAGAAATTCTTGTAAATTCATTATGCGACGCTTTAGTTGCAGCATACAAAAAACACATTAAAGATAAAGATGCAACAAATGTTGAAGCAATTTTGGATGAAGAAACAGGAGAAATTGGAGTCTTTAGGACTAAAACGGTAGTTAAAAAAGTTGAAGACGAAAACACAGAAATCTCTCTAACTGATGCAAAAGAAATTGACGAAGACGTTGAACTTGATGATGAAGTTAAAATTGAAGTAACTCCAGAAAACTTCGGAAGGGTTGCAGCACAAAGCGCAAAACAAGTTATAACTCAAAGAATTAGGGAAGCTGAACGCAAAATGGTACTTGATGAATTTATGTCTAAAAAAGGCACGCTAATCACGGGTATCATCCAAAGAAGAACAGATAGAGCAGTCATTGTTAACATTGGCAAAACAGATGCAATTATGCCATCTCGAGAACAAATCCCAGGAGAATATTATAAACCAGGAAACCGCATCAGGGTATTTGTCTTGGATGTTAAAGAAACATCAAAATTACCTCAAGTAGTTGTTTCACAAGCACATGCAGAAATTGTAAGAGAACTTTTTGAACTTGAAGTACCTGAAATTGAAGACGGAATTGTTGAAATTAAATCAATAGCTCGTGAAGCAGGTTTTAGAACAAAACTTGCCGTATGGTCAAATGACCCTTCAGTTGACTCGGTTGGAGCTTGCATAGGTCCTCGCGGAACAAGAATTCAAACAATCGTAGGCGAGCTTAAAAATGAAAAAATTGATATTGTAAGATATTCTGAAGACCCTGTTGAATATATAGTTAACGCTCTTTCACCCGCAAGAATAGTATCTGTTGATATTCTGGCCGATGACGATGAAAGACACGAAGCTTTTGTTATAGTTCCCGACGACCAATTATCCCTTGCAATTGGTCGTGAAGGTCAAAACGTCCGTCTCGCACACAGGTTAACAGGTTGGAAAATAGACATTAAATCAGAATCTCAAGCAAGAGAAATGGAAAACAAAGCTATTGAAACTCAATATGAAGATAATAACGAAACAGTTGAAGACTATGTTGAAGAAGAAGAAATAATTGACGAGATAGCCCAAGAAGCTCTTGAAGAAACAAACCAAACAGCACTTGATGAAGAAGATCAAATTCAAGAAGAACCTCAAGAAGAAACAGAAGAAATATAAACTTATTTTATTAAATAAAAAGACGGGTAATCCCGTCTTTTTTGTTAAATTAAAACCTTAAAAACTTCAATCTTATAACCTAAACTCTAAACATGATTTATATATCTTTTTTTTATGTATAATTTTTCTTATGGCAAAAGTTATTTTAGTAGGATACGGAAAAATGCTTTTTTCCCTAATTGAAGGGATACAAGCTTCAAACCACAAAATTGTAGGTGTCTTTAGAAATGATAGAATTAAATATTCTAAAATAGAACTTTTTTTAAGAGATACCTTTAACCCTTCAAAAGACTATACAATAATAAAATCTAAAAAATTACACGACATAAAAGCAAACAGTGTAAATAGCGAAAAATTCTTAAAAGAAGTTAAAAAACTCAACCCTGACCTCATTATTGTAGGTTCTTGGGCAGAAAAATTTAAAAGTGAAATTTTAAATACAATTCCCTGTATAAATTTTCATCCGGCACTTTTACCTAAAAACAGAGGACCAAACCCATATTTTTGGTCAATTTATCTAAACCAAAAAGTCTCCGGCCTTACCATTCATTTTATGAATGAATTTTTTGACAAAGGAGATATTATAGCTCAAGAAGCAATTACAATAGACAAAAATGAAACAGGGGCAAGCTTAAAAGAAAAAACAACCCAGCTTGCAAAAATCATGGTAAAAGAATTTCTGGATTTATATGATAAAAAACAACTGCAGCCAATAAAACAACAAGAGGAATTTGCAAGTTATGAACCGCAATTAACCGATAAAGAAGTTATAATTGACCTGAATAAACCAAAAGAAGACGTACAAAGACATTTAAGAGCATTATATCCATGGGCGATACCTTATGTTAAAGTTTTGAGAAGATACATAAAAATTGAAAACTACGAATTTATTGAACTGGAAGAAAAATATAAAAATAAAAAAAATTATGAATTAATTGAAAATAATTCAAATTTCTTTATCTTAAAAGGCTCAAATTTTTTAATAAAACTCTACAAATGATTATATTTGACAAATTTTTATACTATAATTAATCAAAAGAATAAAAGAGAGATTTTATGAAAATAATTGCACAAAATCTGGTTAAAATATACGGGGACAGATCAGTTGTAAATGATGTGTCATTTGATGTCAATAAGGGAGAAGTTGTTGGACTTTTAGGACCTAACGGAGCCGGAAAAACCACAACTTTTTATATGGTTGTAGGATTAGTCAGAGCAAATTCGGGCAAAGTTTTTATTGAAGATGATGACAAAAACAGAACAGAAATAACTCATCTTCCGATGAATGAAAGAGCAAAACTGGGAATAGGTTACCTTCCGCAAGAAACATCAATTTTTAGAAAATTAAATGTTGAAGACAATTTAAAACTTGTTCTTGAAATGAATGACAAATTAAATCAAGAACAAAAAGAAGAACTATTGGAAAATCTTTTAAACGAATTTGGTGTTGCAAAATTAAGAACAGCACCATCTGTTGCACTTTCTGGCGGAGAAAGAAGAAGGGTGGAAATTGCAAGAGCACTTGCAGCAACTCCTTCTTTTATACTTCTTGATGAACCGTTTACAGGAATTGACCCTATAGCAATAGGAGAAATTAAAGAAAATATTTATAAACTTGCAAAAGAAAAAAATATAGGAATTTTAATTACGGACCATAACCCAAAAGCCACTCTTTCAATTACAGATAGAGCAAATGTTATTTTTGACGGCAAAATAAAAATTTCAGGTAAATCTAAAGATGTAGCGGTTGATCCTGTTGCAAAAGAATTTTATTTAGGAAAAGATTTTATACTATAAAACTATGGAATTTATAAGTAAAATTAAAAATTTTAAATTAAGTCTTTTGGATAAATTTATTTTAAGCCAAGTTATAGGAGCTACTTTAGTCTGTTTAATTTTATTTATAATTGTCTGGATAGCTCCGGAAACACTTTTCAAAATAATAAAAAAAGTTTTAAATGACCATATAGGTCTTACAATGGCAGTTAAACTTTTAATTTTAGAAATTCCTAAAGTTTTAGCTAAAGCTATACCTGTCGGAATTTTATTAGGTTCAATTTTTACATTTGACAGACTTTCAAAAAATTCTGAACTCTCCATTTTAAGAGGAATAGGAATTTCATTTAACCGCATAATGCTCCCTGTCATTTATTTTGGCTGTGTTTTATCAGTTTTTTGTTATATGGTAAACGACAAACTCGTCCCTATTGCAAGCCAAAAACTAGGAGAATCCAAAGGCGGCGGAAGCCATTTTGTATATATTGTGGAAAATCCTGACAAAAGCCCAAAACAAAACATTATTGTTTCAAATTTCAATCCCACAACTATTTTTAACATAACAGTAATGAACTTTGCGCAAGAAGATTATACAGATGCCACAACATTTGAAAGTATTGTTTTTTCACCTATTGCAAAAAAACATAAAGATTGTTGGATACTGCAAGATGCTTTAATATACAAAATTGACAAAGACGGTATTTATAAAGAAATATTGCACAAAAAATCTTACCCTATTTTACAAGAAAAAAACCAAGCTCAAGAAGTATTTGACCTTATGCTAAACACAACAAGAAAAGAAAGAGTTTTTACAAATCATCAAATTTCAAAATACACAAAACTATTAAAAAAAGCTAATTTTTCTGATGAATACAGATATTTTAAAGCAAAATTATACCAAAGATACCTTCATCCAATAACTTGCATATTATTTGCAATAATAGGATGTCTTCTTGGATTTGCTCCGCCAAGATCACAAAGACTCGTGGGTTTTACCATTGCAGTCGGCATAATTTTCGGATATTATATAACCTTACCTTTCTTTGATTTATTAGCTCAAAAAGGTGTTCTACCACCAATTCTTGCGGCAGGTTTTCCAATTATACTATTTATTATTTCAATTTTTATCATCAAAAAAATAAAGGATTTATAATGAAAACAAAAATTTTTAATTTATTTTTAGTGTGCATATTTTGCGTTTTTTCAATTCTTCCCGTATACTCAGCGGAAAAGATTAAAGTAACAAATGATGAAGTCGGAATTTGGATTTTTAAAATTAACACTAAAAAATACGGTTCAAAAATTAAACCTTTTGTCACAGAAAAACTTACAACTCCACAGAAAGTATATGAAGATAACTGTTTTGATCTTGTTGTTAACGGTGGATACTATGATGTTAAAAATGCAAAAAGCGTTTCCTACGTTGTAATAGATGGAGTTATTGTTGCAGATCCGAATTTACACACCGACTTGATTGAATCATTAAAAAAAGAAGAAAGGCTAGACAAAGTATTATCAAGAGCAGAATTAAGAATACTTGAAAACAAAAGACATAAACTAAAATTTGATATAGCCCGCCATACAGACCCGATTAAAAAAGGTTGGAAAATAAAACACTCCATTCAAGCAGGTCCTATGATTTATCCTACTATGGATTTAGTCAATGAAGGGTTTGTGATTTATGAAGATGATATGGTAAAATCACAAAGTGCAGATATTTTAAAAAGACGCGAAAGAACAGCAGTTGCACTAAAAGGTAAGTACTTATACATAATTCTATTCACAAGAGATCATAAAGTCGACGCTAAAGAATTAAAAGATTTTATGAAAAATATTATAAAAGCAGACAAAGCTATGGCTTTTGACGGGGGAATTTCAACAGCAATCAACTATAAAAACATTTCAATAGGCTCACTTGGAAAATATCAAAGAAAAGTTAAATCATTTTTAATCATTGAAAGGTAAAGAAATGAATTTAGGTAAAATAAATCTGTGTAAAATAAAAAAAATAACAGCAATAGAACTAACTACAGTTATGCTGGCTTTTATTGCAATAGGAATATATTACTCTCCTCACTTTATGCACAAACAAGAAGTTATGAAAGCTGCTAAAATCAAGGCAGATAACGCAATTTTTACCTCGAAGGCACTTGAAGAATTTGCTAAAAATAAAACAATCAAATCCTCGCAAGTTGCTCAAAAAATAGCAGATGAATTAAATCAAACAAGCGTTAACCCTTATTATAAAAAAAATCCAGCATACACTTTTGAGCTTAATTGCAAAGGATGTAATAGCGTTGAATACGATGATAATCTAAGTATGATTATTTTAACAACATACAACAAGAAAGGTGATCTTACTGCAAGAACAGTAATTAAACCGCCATCATTTGTTACATACACAAAAGAAGATTAATTTTTTATTTTATGTTATTCTCTTTTTATAAGGAGACAAATTATGGTAAATGTTTTTGAAGGAAAACTGTATTCAAGTGATGATGATAAGTTTTGCATAGTTATTTCAAGGTTTAACGACTTCATAGGAACTAAACTTTTAGAAGGTGCGATTAACACCTTTAAAAGATTGAATGTTAAAGAAGAAAATATTGATGTAATTTGGACACCTGGAGCTTTTGAAATACCATTAATAGCTTCTCGTGCAGCTAACTCAAAAAAATATTCTGCAATTTGTACTCTAGGAGCAATAATAAAAGGTTCAACTGACCACTATGACTATGTATGCTCAGAACTCTCAAAAGGAATTGCAACAGTATCAATGAATTCTGGCATTCCTGTCTTATTCGGCGTATTAACAGTAGATACAATAGAACAAGCTATTGAAAGAGCAGGTTCAAAAGCGGGTAACAAAGGCTCAGAATGCGCCAAAGCAGCGATAGAAATGGCTAACGTCATAAAAAAAATCAATCTTTAGATTAATATAAAATAACCCAAAAGCAACCTTAGGATTAATGCCCCATAGGAATAAAACAAATACATTATTGTTATAAACTTTTATTCAAACTAATGGGGAGAGTATTTAAGGATGATGTCCTTCAGAGTTAAATTTGTTTGCCTTTTAACAACATTGATATTGTATTGCACAACGTCATTATCTGCACTTGCGCAGGAAAACATAATTTCATCAGTTATAATTTCAAAATCAAAAGATAAACCCAACGCTTATGAATTGAATGTTGATTCAACAGAAGTTGTTGACTATAAGATTAATACTAATGACGAAGGAATTTATTTTGATTTAAAAAACTCAATAGTATCAGAAGATTTAGGAACAATTTATGATGATGTTTCAAATATCGACAATGTTGTAATAAAACAACTAAAAAATAATAAGGTGAGAATTTTTGTTAAAGGTAAAAATGCCCAAAATACCGAACTGGTTTTCGTAAATTCATTATTTGAAACCTCAAAAGAATCATCAAAAAAAATTACAATAAACCGTCCAATTAACGAATATCAACCGACTAACCACTTAAATGATTTGGATAGTCAAGATGATATTCAAGATTGGAGTGATAATTCATTTAATCTTTCTCACCTTTTAAGCGAACTTTTATCAAATTTAAAAGAAGGTGCTTTAGGTATAACTCTGATATTGCTTTCAATATTTGCGGTTATGACAATAATAATTAAAAACTTGACGTCAAAAATTTCACAAGATGCAGAGCCTTTAATAGGTTTAAATACATCAAAAATAACCAACACTAATGAATTTAAAAATGTTTCAAACAGAATGGAAACTTTAAAAAATGCACAAAATGAACTAAATAAGGCTCATCAAAAATACCAAAATTACTTACAAAACAAATACAAAGATAATTATAAAGAAAAACTAAAACCAATTAATATAGATGCCATAAAAAAAAGTATTGCCTTAAATCAATATCAAAAAAGTACACAAAATCCATATCTTGACCAAGAAGTAATAAAAATTAATAATACTTCAAATAATATTCCTCAAGGGAATTTTCAAATTCCACCAAGACCCAAAAAAACTACAAAACAAGAATTTACAAGTCCCTATATACAAAGGAAAAACAATAAAATTAATTACACTCCAAAAACAAATGAAAAATCAGGTTCAACCAAATTTTTAGAATCAGTTACAAAAATATACGAACAATCAGGAAGAAAAGATCTTGCAAATGGCTTAAAAAGCTCAATTTCAAAAGCCAAACAATCAATTTAATATAATACTCAACCAATAAATGCCTCTTTAACAAGAGGCTTCTTTTTATTTTGCTAGACTATAACATGACTTTTTCGTATAATAATCTTAGGTTGAATTATGGCATCAAATGTTTATACAAAAAATGAAATATTACAGAGTTTAGCTTCAAAAGGTTATTTTATAGATGCTTATACACTTGATACTTTTTTCGAAAAGTGGAAGGTAGAAGCAATATTTGAAGATGAACAAGGAAGTGAATTTTATGATAAAAATGCGCTTGATTTAGTTTTAAAAAACCTTTTTAGCGCTGAAAATAAACCTGAAAAAAATAATGAATTAAATGTCAAACAAGAAGAAACACAAGAACCACCAAAACCTCAAGAAATTATTATCCAGCCAAATGAAAATATAAAAATTAAAGAAGAAAAACTCAATATAGATGATAAAGAAACATCCAATATTTTAAGCAATATATCTTTATCTGACGGAACTCCATTAATTGAAAAAATAAATACAGATATAAATATTAATAATATTCAACCTGAACAAGAAACAACAAAAGAAAATATAACAAAAGAAGAAATAATACCAAATAATAAACCGGGCATACTTGAAGGAGCCATGCAAGCAACTGGCATGGATTTTACTCTACCACAAATTAACAATACAGATAACACCCAAAATCTGCAGTCTATAGAAGAAACAGGAGATTTTGATGACATAAGTCTACTTTCAGAATCCTTAGATGCACAAGAAAAATTTAGACAATACGTTGTCTCTGAACTTATGAAGAAAAATGTTGATCTAAACCCCAGAAACAACGAATTTAAACTCGATATTTCAGAAAGAACACTTAATATGATAGCTCGTACAATGGCAAAAAAAATTGCAAAACACGTAAATACAATTTTTTCTGCCGATGCAAAGAATGCAACTCAATTAGAAAATATAAAAGATGAAAACAAAAAACTTACACAAAAAGCCAGAGAGCTTGAAGAACAAAATCGAAAATTAAGATTACTTCTTGCAGAATCAAATAAAAACTTAAATTCATACAAACCAAGCATTTTTGGTCTTTACAAAAAAGTAAACCCCAATAAATAAAATTAAAAAGGAGTAAAATGAACCAACTAATAATGATTATTTTAATAAGCCTGCTTGTCTTAGTACATGAAATAGGACATTTTATTGCTGCAAGAATTTTTGGTGTAAGAGTTACTCGCTTTGGAATAGGAATGCCGATTGGTCCATCTTGGAAACTTTTTAAATGGGGTAATACGGTATTTTATTTACATGCTTTTTTATTCGGAGGTTACGTCTCATTTGCAGAGCCCGAGAGCCAAGGAGCAAGCGACAGCGAAGCGAACGGCTCGAGGGCAGAAGTGTGCGAAGGGCGTGACGGTGAAGCGTTGAGCTTCAGCGGACAGCCCAAAGACCGTACTCCCGAGAGCCAAGGAGCAAGCGACAGCGAAGCGAACGGCTCGAGGGCAGAAGTGTGCGAAGATTATGAAACTTTACCTGCCAATTCACCAGAATTATACGAAAACAAAACCATTATGCAAAAACTTATAATCGTTTCCGCAGGAGTTATTATGAACATTGCTTTTGCAGTTATTCTTGTTATTTTTGCAGCAACATACTACCAAAAACTTCCTGCCTCAACTCAAAATATTTATGTAGATAGTTTTTCCGATAAAATTACCTCAAACATAAATAAATCAGGAATAATCAAAGGAGACAAATTCTTAAAAATAAACAACAAAAAAATAGATTCTTTATATCAACTAACATTTTTTGCAAAAAACTCAAAACTTTTTGATGATTATGCCCAAGAAGATCTAATTAAAAAAAATCTCGAAGAACTAAAAAAAATTAATCCAAACATTACAAATGAAATCAAACCAAACAGTATAATAAAACTGCCCTCTCCCATGCCTGAAAAACCTTTAAATATTAATGAAAACGTTTTAAAAGGTCTTGAAAAATACAAAAAAGATGGAATTGAATTAACCAAAAATCAAATTGAACTAAGAAATGAACTATATAATAAAAAAACATACAAATTTAAAAATCCAACAACTCTAAATGACATTGCAAAAGCTCTTTCTGATACATATAAACCATTAAACATAACAATTTTAAGAAATAATAAAGAATTAACATTTAATAACATTATAGTAAGTAAACAAGGAATACTCGGAGTCCTATTAAAAATAGAAGATGTATATACAGAAACAAAAACCCCAAAACAAATTGTAACAAAATCAATAAACTATCTCTATACCACAACAACAACAATGCTATATAGCTTATGGCAACTGATAACAGGTAAAGTCTCGGCTTCAGATATGCATGGGGTTATAGCAGTTGTCAAAGTAGGAGGAGATATAATAGCTTCAAAAGGTATGCTAAATGGCATTCTCTTAACTGCTATGATAAGTTTAAATCTTGCAATTATGAATTTTCTTCCCATACCGGCATTAGATGGCGGACATGTTATGTTTTTATTGATTGAAAAATTTACAGGCAAAAAACCAGACAAAGAATTTAGCGAAAAAATCAATAACTTTTTCTTTATCCTATTAATTATACTAATGATAAGTATTTGTTATAACGATATTTTTGCTCTTGTTACAAAAAAATTATAATAAATTAAAAGTGCACTTTTAATTTTTTTTTGATAAAATCAAAACGTAGTATAGAGAGATTGTTACATTAAAAGATAATGAAAGAAAGAATAGCTTTACTAATTATAATTTCATTTCTTATCGCTTTTTTAGTTATATTCCAAAACTATTTCAATACAATGTGGGCAATTATATTTCTAATAGGTTTTATGTTTTTATATACATTTTATATGTATGTTGCAATGAAATATCAAAAAAGAAAACTAAAAAAATGTCCACCTATACAAAATTACGACTATCATCCTTTTGTTTCAATTTTAATTCCTTGCCACAATGAACAAGAAGTCATAGAAAAAACAGCCTTAAATATTTTGAATCTGGACTACAAAGACTTTGAAATAATTTTAATTGATGACAGATCCACAGATGAAACACCCAAAATAATACATAAATTATCTGAAAAATACAATAAAATCAAAACTATCATAAGGCTTGAAAATGCTACTCCTGGAAAATCTGCTGTCCTTAATGATGCAATGAAGGTTGCTAAAGGAGAAGCCATACTCGTATTTGATGCCGATGCAAAAGTTAATAAAGATTTTTTATCAAAAATGATAACTGCACTTGCTCCTGCTGACGTAGGAGCAGTTCAAGCGCAAAAAGTAATAATAAATGCTAAACAAAACTTTTTAACAGAATGTCAATATAACGAATACATACTGGATACACATTTACAGGCAGGCAGAGACGCAGTCAGAGGTGCAGTAGAGCTAAGAGGAAACGGCGAACTGATCAAAAAACTGGCTCTTGACAGTATTAATGGCTGGAATGAAGACACTATAACCGACGACCTTGATATGTCAACAAGATTACATATTAAAGGCTGGGATATCCGATTTTGCCCTGAAATAAAAGTCTATGAAGAAGGAGTTATAACTTTTTCTGCATTAATACGTCAAAGAAGAAGATGGGTTGAAGGTTCTATAAGAAGATATCTTGAATATGCAAAGGATGTATTTACCTCAAAAGACATGTCACTTAGAGTAGGCTTTGATTTAATAGCATATATTACTGAATTTTTATTGCCATTATGGTTAATAGCAGAAATTATAATACAAGCTTTTCACTTCGTAAAAGGTTATCAAAACAGCATACTTTCATCAATTATTGTAGTTGTGGCAACAGGAATATTTTTCACCTGTGGTTTTATATATAGCTTAAAAAAGTACTCACACTATAGTTTTTGGCGTTCTTGCTATGAATCTGTTATAACTTCAGTTTATTTCATAACCATTTGGTTTCCTATTGCAATGTTTATAATTTTTAAAATAATTTTTACTAAAAAAACAATGGACTGGGGAAAAACACAACACGGGGTAGCAACCGTCACATTAAAGGAAGTAAATTAATGGAAAATTACGATTTTCATTTTATAGCTATAGGCGGAGTCGGACAAAGCGCACTGGCAAAAATACTTTTGCAATTAGGCTATAAAGTTTCAGGATCTGATTTAATCGAAAGTAAATATACAAAAATTGTTGAAAAACTAGGTGCAAAAGTCTTTATAGGACAAAACGCGAGCAATATAATAGGAACTCCCACTATCGTAATTTCATCAGCCATTAAAGAAAACAACCCTGAACTCATACTAGCAAAAAAACTTAATCTCAAAATCATACATCGTTCAGACTGTTTAAAATTTATTTCAGAAAAATTTGAGACATTTATAGGTTCATCAGGAACACACGGAAAAACAACAACAAGCGGAATGTTGGCATTTATACTGGAAAAACTTAAAAAAAATCCCGCATACGCTATAGGAGGGATACTTCCCTTTTATCAAACAAACGCAAATTCATGCAAAAATTCAAAATATTTCATAGCAGAACTTGACGAATCAGACGGTTCAATTATAAAATATCACCCTGATTATCTTATCATTAATAATCTTGAAGAAGATCATCTGGACTTTTATAAAAACGGGCTTGAAGACATTTTAAAAATCTTTGAAAAAACAACTAAAAATTTAAAACCAAACGGAAAAATATTTATAAACATCGACAATGAAGGAAATAATAAACTTTCTAAAATTATTAATAAAAATAATGTAATTACATACGGTATAAAAAATGATGCCGACTACCAGGCAAAAAATATTGTTTTTAACGATTTTGAAACCTCTTTTGAAATATATAAAAAAAATAAACTCCTTGGAAAAATCAAACTTATAATCCCCGGAGAACATAATGTTTATAATGCTATGGCAGTAACTGCGGTTCTCGATTTCTTAGGATTAAATTTTGAAGAATACAAAAAATTTTTTGAAGAATTTAGCGGAATGGGTCGAAGATTCCAAATTGTAGCTAATACAAAGGGGGTTAAAATAATTGATGATTATGCACATCACCCTACTGAAATAAAAACAACTTTAAATGCAATTAAAAATATAAAAAACAGAAAAATTGCAATATTTCAACCACACAGATATACAAGGCTAAAAGGTCTGTGGAATGAATTTTTAGATAGCTTTTATGTGGTTAATAAACTTTATATAGTTGACGTTTATAGTGCCGGTGACAAACCTTTAAATGATTTTAATTCTAAAAATTTTGCAATAGAAATAACAAAAAAAGGAATTAACGCAACATATATTGAAGGAAATATAAATGAAGCAGCTAAAAAAATTACACCTGAATTAAAAAAAGATGACATTATTATTACTTTAGGTGCCGGAGATATAACAAAAATTGGCGGTATTATCAATGATTTGCTCACAAAATGATATTAAATTTTATAATGATTTTCAACTGACAAACTATAATACACTAAAAATTAAATCAATAGCAAAGTCGTTTTATATACCTGACAACGATGGAGAATTAATCACCCTTTTAAAAAAATTCAAAAATGCAAATCCAATAATAATAGGAAACGGCTCTAATATTCTTTTTTCTTCAAAAGGAGTAGAAGAACCCATTATTTATACAGGAAAAATAAAATCTTATACTATCATAGGAAATACTCTTGAAGCACAAACAGGAATAAAAGTACAAACTTTATCAAAACTTGCGTTGGATAAAAAACTAAGCGGATTTGAATTTTTAATTGGAATACCTGCTTCCTTAGGGGGAGCTTGCTATATGAATGCAGGTGCACATAATTATTCTATAAGCGATAATTTTATAAGCGCAAAAGTATACGATATAGAAAAAAACAAAATTCTAACATTAAAAAAAGAAGACATGGAATTTTCTTATAGACATTCGATTTTAAAAGAAAAACCTTACATTCTTTTAAGTGCTAAATTTGAACTCAAAAAATCATCACAAGAAAAAATAAAATCCAAAATGGATGAAAATATCATCTTTAGAAAAAGCAGACAGCCCAATCTTTCTATACCAAACGCAGGATCAGTATTTAAAAATCCCGAAAATTGCGAATTATCCGCCGGTGCTTTAATTGATAAATGCGGACTTCGAGGGTTTCAAATCGGCGATGTACAAGTATGGGAAAATCATTGCAACTTCTTAATAAACAAAGGAAAGGCAACTTCAAACGACTACATTGATGTAATTTTTGAGATTTATACGAAAGTAAAGGAGAAATTTAACGTAGAACTTACTCCTGAAATAATATATATTGGAAAAATGAGCAAAAGCGAGAAGGAAAAATGGAAAATATTAAAAAAATAAACAAAAATTCTAAAATTGGTGTACTTTGTGGTGGCCTGTCAAACGAAAGAGAAGTTTCTTTACGTTCAGGAAGAAATGTTTTTAAAGCATTAATCGAACTAGGCTATAAAGATGTGACTCTAATTGATGTAGACAGAAGTATAGCATCCACTCTGAAAGATGCAAAAATTGAATATGCTTTTAATGTGCTTCATGGAAGATATGGTGAAGATGGTTGTATACAAGGAATTTTAGAATTTTTAAATATTCCATACACCGGTTGTTCAGTTATGGCAAGTGCTATTTGTATGGATAAAATCATGACGAAAAAAGTTTTATCAACAAACAAAGATATCCCATTAATTAAATCCGAAAGTGCAACATCAAAAAAAGAAGCAATAGAAAAAATTAAAAATTTAAAATTTCCAATTATAATTAAACCCTCAAAAGAAGGTTCTTCAATAGGAATGACAAAAGTAAATAAGAATAATGAAACCCTAAATAAAGCCCTTGATGATGCATTTAAATGCGATAAAGAAATCTTAATTGAAGAATACCTAGAAGGAAAATCGGCAACAGTAGGGGTTTTAGAAAGAATAAAAGATGAAAAACATGAGATTTTTGCAACTCCAATTCTTGGTTTTAAAACAAAAACAGAATGGTATGATTATGAAGCAAAATATACAAAAGGTTTAACTGAATTCATTCTTCCTGCCGATTTTGACTCAAAATTAACTGAAAAAATTCAAAATATAGCTCTACTCGCCCATAAAATGACAGGCTGCAAAGGTTTATCAAGAGTTGACTTTTTAGTATATAATAACATACCATATGTATTAGAAATAAACACCAACCCCGGAATGACAGATACTTCTGATTTACCTGCTCAAGCAAATGCAATGGGAATAGATTATAACGAATTAGTCGATATTATCCTGAAAACATCGGAGTTTAAATAGTAAAAATGGGACTACTTTATCAAAAAAGAAGACTCAAAGTAAATAAAATCAAAAGACAAATTGCAGCCAATCGTGCAAATTTACAAAGATTGCGTATGTTGTTATCCTTAATTATGATTATTTTAATTTCATATTTTGGAATTAAAACACTAAAACTGCCCCAATGGTACATAGATTCTTCCAAACTTGCAAAGGCAGATCCTACAATCATAAAAATACAAGGAAATATTATAACTCCTGACTACAAAATAATAAATATGATACGTCAGACACAACTTCCATACACACAAATATTCAGACTAGATACATCAGAACTTGAAAACAATATAGGACAACTACAACCGGTAAAAAAAGTATATGTAAGAAGATACTGGTTCCCTGCAAGATTAATTATTACAATTGAAGAAAGAACACCTGCTTTTTTACTTGCGCCCAACCTTGAATCCGAACCAAATTCAGCTTTATCATCAGATGGTATATTAATTGACCATGATTATCTTCCGTTTAAATCTAGCATAAAAGCTAAAAAGCTTTTAACATACGGCGTTAGAAACGGTCATGATGAAGTTTGGGATAAAAAGAAAGTAGAAGAAATATTAAAATTAACAAAAGCAATGGAAGCATATTCCGGACTTACAATTAAATATATAGATATAAGAAATCAAAAAGATGTTTATATTTTACTTGATACTTATTTAATAAGATTTGGCGAAATAAACGACTCGGCTATCTCAAGAGCAAAAAGAATAGCCTCAATAATACCTGCAGCCAAAAAAAATGCAGAAAAATTAAAATACATTGACCTGAGATGGGAAGATTCTTGTTATTTAAGACTTGAAGGCGCAAAAGAAACAAAGCAAACCGACAGTAAATCAACCGAACTTAGAACAAATGTAAATAAAGTTCAAGAAAATAAACAGGAAGAAAAACAAAATCTACAAAAAAATACACAAGAAAAAACCTCTAATAACGACAACACTCCTCAATAAAAGCCTTTACATTGTCATTTTTAATATTTTCTATAGCGTCTTTCTTAATTAAATTAGTTCTTCCAAGAATTTTTAAAGTTTGCGCACATAAACTTACAAAACCAAGAGGAAGTTTATTTTCATTAATTAAATTTGCTAAAAGTTGACCGTATTCATAAAGCTTATATTCATTTATAACTTTCAAAGACATTTCAAAACGATAATATAAACAATTATCAACGATTTCCTCTTTTAGGGCACTAAAATCAACCTTATACAAGTTTAAATACTCAACTATTTTTTTAAGCTCGATTTTTAAATTTTTATCCAAATCATAGTTATAAACTTCATTATTCAAATATTCATTAAAATTAAGTTTGCAAATAGCTAAAATATTCTTTGCATATTGACTTTTCGATTTTAATAAAAATTTCACAAAATCAAAAATCTGATAACATTCTATTGTATTTAAAGATATATTTTCAGGATAATTTTCAATTAATACTCCAAAAATTCTTGCCACAACATTTTCATCCAAAATATCAATTAAATAATATAAATCATTAAAATCTAATAAATTTGATATTATATCAACTAAAAAAGGACTTTCAAAACAATTTTCAAGACAAAATTTAACTAAATCAACCCCGCCATAAGCTAAAATAAAAGTATAAGCAGAAACTTTTTCAAATTCATCAGTAGAATTTAAAATTCTATTTTTCATCTCGTTGACAATTTTTCTATCTTCAAAATTTTTCAACGCTCTAGCACAATTAATTTCTAATGGCAAAAAATCAACATAAGAATTTTTATACAATATATCAAGCGCAAGTGAATCATTAATTACACTAAAATATTTAGCGCAATAAGCCTTTTCATCATTTGAACCATTTTCAAATAATTCTAAAATTTTATCGGTTAAATCCTCATCTGCATATTTCAACCAAGATTTAACAATTAAATCTTCAAAATCCGAACTATAAATTTTTGCAAATTTGAAAACAGTATCCAATTCACTTTTGTTAATTAACTTAACAAAATCTTTAATAATTCTTTCCTTTATAAAAGGAAAAATAAAATCAGAATTTTTAATCAACTCATTATAATCATCTAAATCCGCTGATTTTATGAGTGCTTTAACCGTATTTTTTGAAAGCTCTACATCTTTTGAAGTAATATTTTTTAACAAATTAGATAATGGCATAACTAAATTATTACACATTAACAAAAACTTGTGTATAATTGATTTAGATTATTTTTTAAATTTTGAAAAAGGTGTTAAATGAAAAATCTAAAATACAAAAAAATTCTTCTTAAAATCTCCGGAGAAGCACTTTTGGGCTCTCAACAATTTGGAATAGACCCTGAACCAGTAGAAAAAATATGCAAAGAAATCAAAAAAGCTTATAATTTAGGTGTTCAAATTGCAGTTGTAGTTGGAGGTGGAAACATCTTTAGGGGCATGAACAATTCAAAAAAACTGGGAATGGATCAAGCTTCAGGGGATTACGTTGGTATGCTTGCAACCGTAATGAACGCCATTGCCATACAATCAGAATTAAGAAAAATAGGAGTTAGCTGCAGAGTTCAATCTGCAATTAATATGGAAAAAATTGCAGAACCATATATAAGATTCAAAGCCATAAGACACCTTGAAAAGGGCAGGGTCGTTATTTTTGCAGCAGGAACAGGAAACCCGTTTTTCACTACAGACACTGCTGCGGCACTTAGAGCAGCAGAAATTGATGCAGATGCTATGTTAATGGCGAAAAATGGAGTAGATGGCGTCTATTCAGATGATCCAAAAGTAAACAAAAATGCTATAAAATATGATAAAATAAGCTATGATGATATAATAATCAAAGGTTTAAAAGTCATGGATTTAACATCATGCGCTTTATGCAAACAAAATAATATTCCAATTTGTGTTTTTGATTTTAATTTAGAAAATAGTATTGTTAAAATTTTAAACAATGAAAACATAGGAACAATAGTTACAAAATAAAAAATTTAGGAGAAAATAAATGACAGTTGAAGAAATTAAAAAACAAACAAATGAAAAAATGGAAAAGTGCACTGTTCAACTTTCAAAAGAACTTGCAACAGTCAGAACAGGCAGAGCAAACCCCCTAATTCTAGACAAAGTTTTAGTTGATTACTATGGAGCTCCAACAGGCCTACGACAACTAGCACAAGTCTCTGTTTCAGAAGGTACAACTCTTGTTATAACACCATTTGATAAATCAATAATAAAAGAAATTGAAAAAGCAATCGTAAAAGCAGAAATCGGCATAACCCCAAATTCTGACGGCGTAGTAATTAGGCTACAATTCCCTCCTTTAACACAAGATAGAAGAAAAGAATTGGCAAAAGAAGTAAAAGCAATGGGAGAAAATGCAAAAATAGCAATAAGAAACGTTAGAAGAGATATGCAAGATGCTATAAAAAAACTTGAAAAAAGTGATAATTTACCGGAAGATGCTATAAAAGACGGACTTGACCAAATCCAAAAAATTACCGATAAATTTACAAAACTTGTTGACGAAACAATAAGCACAAAAGAAAAAGAGGTTATGGAGATATAAATTGTTAGAAGATGATGTTGCAAAAAAAAACAAACCAAAAAGAGTAATAACAGGGGTAATAATTTCAATAATATCAATAGTAGCGATTATTATAGGTTCGCTTCCCTTGTTTTTGTCACTACTTTTGATTATAACCCTTTGTTCAAAAGAATTTGTTAAAATACTTAAATATAAAGGGTTTCATCCAAGTTTAACTATTATTTTATTTTCAGCATTCGTTTTTGCAACGCTAACTTTTTTTCATAGATTTGATCTTGTTCCTTCTATGCTAACATTAACCATTATGGCATCTTTTTTAATAGTTCTTTTCAGAGGACGTCAACCCTATATAGTAAATGTTGCAACCACAATTTTAGGAGCCTTATATTGTGGATGGTTACCTTGTCATTTACTTTTAATCCGTCAAATAGGTATGAATCGGGTAAGTGCTTTTCAATTTTCATATTCAGAAGGACTAGGGCTTTTAATGTTTGTATTTCTAGCTGTTGCTATGACGGACATCGGAGCATACTATTTTGGAGTTCGTTTTGGAAAACATAAACTTGCTGAAGTTATAAGTCCCAAAAAAACTGTTGAAGGTGCTATTGGTGGAGCGTTATGTGCTATAATTATCTCAATTTTAGGTATTTTTTATACTAAACTCAGTCTATGCCAAGCAATTATCGGGGGTATAATCATCACAGCCTCTGCTCAGTTAGGTGATTTGTCAGAGTCTTTAATTAAAAGAGATGCAGGCGTTAAAGATTCAAGCGATATTCTCCCCGGACATGGTGGAATGCTGGACAGATTTGACGGATATATTTTTGCAATTCCTGTTGCATACTATTTCTTTATGCATTTTACCTTAGGCAAAAATGTATTTGTGGAATTTTTAGGCTATTTTAAAGGGGCAATAAATGTCTACTTCTAATAACATAAGTGAGAAAAGACACAAAAAACTCCTTGAATTTCAACAAAAATATAATCTTAATTTTTCAAATATTAACCTTTTAAATCAAGCCTTTTGTCATACTTCATATACAAACGAAAATAATATAGGAATAGAAAACTCATATGAAAGACTTGAATTCCTAGGTGATGCCGTTCTAAAACTTTCAATTAGCAGTCTTTTTTATAATAAATTTAAAAATTATAAAGAAGGTGAACTAACAAAACTAAGAGCAGAGATAATATCGGATAAAAATATTTCAAATTATGCAAAAAAACTGGGTTTTAAGGATTTAATCCTACTTGGAAAAAACGAAAAAAAACTGGGCGGAGCAAAAAAAGAATCTATATTAGCTTGCTCTTTTGAAGCTCTTTTGGGAGCGATTTTTATTGAATATAAAGAAAAGGGTTATAAAAAAGCATCAGAATTTTTAATAAAAAATTTTGAAGATGAAATTAACTCAATCAATGAAAAAATCGATACTCTAAACCCAAAAGCTATGCTTCAAGAATACACTCAAAGCATATCAAAAGAATTACCCAAATATAAACTCATAAAAGAAGAAGGCAAAGAACACGAAAAAACCTTTTTTATTGAAGTAAGCTACAAAGATGAGATTATAGGAAAAGGCAGCGCAAAAAGTATTAAAGAAGCCTCACAAAATGCGGCTAAAGATGCACTTATTAATTTGAAGGTAATAAAATGACAATAATTTCACCATCAATTTTATCTTGTGATTTTGCAAATTTAGAAAAAGAAATTAAAAAAATTGAACCCTATGTTCCTTGGATACATATTGATGTAATGGACGGACATTTTGTTCCAAATATTTCTATAGGAATACCCGTTATTAAATCAATAAGAAAAATCACAAATTTATTTTTTGATGTACACTTGATGATCCAAAACCCTGAAAAATATATTGATGCTTTTATTGACGCGGGGTCTGATTTAATTACTTTTCATTATGAAGCAGCAAGGGATAAAACTCCAAAAATAATTGAACAAATTAAAAATAAAGGTAAAAAAGCAGGTCTTTCAATTAAACCAAATACGAATCCAAATGAAATAAAAGATTATATTAATTTATGTGATGTAATCCTTATCATGACAGTTGAACCTGGGTTTGGCGGACAAAAATTTATGGAAAATTGTGCTTATAAAATTACTGATATTAAAAAATTATCCTGCAAAAATGATTTAATTATCCAAATAGACGGCGGAATCAATGATTTAACAGGCAAATTATGCACATCTTTAGGAGCAAATTCTCTTGTTGCAGGAAATTACATATACAAATCTAAAAACATTCAAAATGCAATAGAATTATTAAAAAAATAAAACCACCGTGAACTTACACCTAAATGTCAAGGCATAAGTTCTTTTTAAGGTGGTTTATTATATATTAAGAAATCATGATATCAAAAGATTAAGGCATTTAGTCTACTTTTAGTTTTTTAATGTCATCTTTTTTATCTTCGTGTAATTTTGGTAATTGAATATGCAGAACACCGTTTTTATATTCACATTTTGCATTATCCGGATTTATTTGATGTTCAAAAGGAATAACACGACTAAATTTACCATATCTGAATTCTGAAGTTTTAAGATTTTCCTCTTCTTTACATTCTTCAAACTTTGTCTCGGCAGAAATAGAAATCGAATTTTCTTTTAGTTCAACATCAATATCTTCTTTTTTAACATCAGGAAGTTCTACTTTTATTTTATATTCATTCTTTTTTTCTTTAACTTCTATAGCAGGACGAAAAGCTTTATAAACAGACAACATTTCCTTTTCTGCATAAGGAAGTTCACCAAATGTATCTTTCAAAAACCTATTTAAATCCTCATGAATATTTTCAAAAAAATATGAAGGTTCTCTTTTTATTACACTAAATCTCATTTTTTTCTCCTTTGAAATAATAAACTCGATATTTTATTTTGCTACATTTTTCAAAAAAGAACATTATCCATAAGTCTATATTTGGGCAATAACTACCCTAGTAATATTTGCTAAATCTTTTATTAATTTAATATTTTTAAAATTATTCTCAATCAACAAATCCCTAACTATATCTGCTTGATTAATTCCAATTTCAAAAGCTAAAAATCCACCAATTTTTAAAAACTTATAAGCATCCTTTATAATTTTTTTATAAAATTCCACACCTTCAATATCAGTTGCAAAAAGCGCAACCTTTGGTTCAAAACAAACTTCCTTCTGCAAATTGCATTTTTCAGCTATAGGAATATAAGGTGGATTTGAAACAATTAAATCAAATTTTTCAAAATCTCTGATTTTAGAATATACATCAGACTTTCTAAAAACAATTTTTCTTATTAAATCTAATTTATCTGCATTTTCAAGAGCAATCTTAATTGCTTCAGAACTTATATCAACAGCCAATATTTCAATATCTTTATCAATAAGTTTTTTTGCTAAAGCACAACTAATACAACCTGAACCCACACCAATATCTAAAATATCAATTTTCTTATTTCTATCTTTCAATAATTTATAACATTCTATAACTAAAATTTCAGTTTCATCTCTTGGAATTAAAACATCTTTATTAACGATATATTTTTCACCCATAAAATATGAAAAACCAAGTATATATTGAACAGGTACTTTTGACTCTGCCCTTTTTTGAGCAATTTCAATAATTTTATCAATATTTCTTATTTCAAAACCCGCTATAATTTTATCTAATGAAAGCCCTGAAATGCTTTCAACAATAAGCTTTGCCTCTTGTTTATATTCTTCAATTCCTGCGTTGAATAATATTTTTTCAACTTGTTTTATTATTGCATTCATTTTTTTCTATTATTTCCATTATCCAATTTTTTAAATCAAGCCTGCTTGCATTTTCAATATCTTTTTTTTCAACACCATGGGCTTTTGTTAATTTATCATAATACATAATTTGTTTTTTAGTTGGTTTTAATTTAGACATCTTATAATCAGAAACTTTTTTTCTCTGAAGTTTAGCGTATTCTTTTTCTTTTTGTTTATATGGTTCTAGCAATTCAAGCTCGCGTTTTTCCCAAGCGCAATATTTAAAAAACTTAACTATATCGCTAAAAAACATATTATCATCCAAATATTGTTCAACAAACTCAAAATGAGGATTTTTAATTTCAATATAATATTTTTCATCTTCCAAAAATTTTGAAACTAAATCATTCTCAGATAAATCAGAAAATTTCTTAAAATAAGACTTTAAAGTACCTAAAAGCTGTGACTTTTGGCGCGGGGTTAAATATAAAAACACACTATTTTTAATATTTTGCATTATTCCAACAAATCTTTTGAGTCAATATTCCTCTTTGTTTTTTGAAAAGCTAGCAACTTTGCAGCTATAGGATTTTGTGCATATCCAGAGCTGCGCATTTCATCATAGTTCTTTTCTGCTATTTTTTTTATATTTTTTTCTTTTAAAAAAATTATCTTATCCTTTTTCATAATACAAATTATATCATTATTCTATCTTACATATATAAAGTATTTTTTTATAGAAAAATTGCTATTCAAAATAATCTTCTTCCTTTGGCAATTCATTTATAACCCAATTATTATTCATTATTTTAGCAGCACAAGTTTCACCATAAGAATATTTAGAGCAATTTTTTTCTATATCTTCTTTTGAAAAATTATACCCAAAAGGCATAAACTTACCGTCACCGTAAAAACCAAATACAAAAACATCATAACCAAGTTTGTTTTCACCATCTTTATTATCTACATCCACGACCAAAATTCCACATAAATTATCAGCAGCATCCATAACACAACTTCCTGTTGACCTTAAAGCTATATGAACTTTCTTTTTACCAACAAGCGCTCTTGCATAATCTTCTCTTTGTCTGTAATTTGTATAATCTTCACCATCCATTGATAAAAAACCGCCAACACACAACAATGGGTTACTACAAGATGTATAATTTGAAAAAGAAGGAACAATATATTTATCCAAAATATATTTTGAAATTTCATAAGTGTCCGGTGCGCTCCAACCCCAAGTTTGACAAGGCTCATCATACCTTTCATATCTTTTAACAGTAGAATTAATTGTTTCATATACATCTTTTAAAGTTAAAGCAGTTCTTTCTGCTTTTGAAAGCTTATTAAAAAAAGGACTAATTAAAACAACTACAGCTATCAAAGCAGAAATTGTCGTAATAAATTCTATCACTGAAAACGCACGACATTTAACCATAAACTATACTCTATAAAAATTAACTAAAATTTACAATAATCCTAATATAGGAATTATTTATGATATAATCTTTTTCGGAAAGATGGATTAAATGGTTAACATAAAAAGAAAGATAATTGATTTCATCAAAAAAACAGATATAATCAAAAAAATAAATTACAATAAATTTATTTTTTATTTTCTTTTTGGTTTAAAAAGTCGCTTTGGTGAATTTAAAATCAACATAGACACTAAATGTCTTGTTTTTTCACAATATCCAGGAGCAGAAACTAAAGGTTTAGGTGGTTTAATTGCTCAATATCCAAAAAACTTTGAAGTTTTATGCCTCACAAACGGCTCAAACATGATTCCAAACTTAAATCCCTTCGAGTCTGCTTCTATTAAAAAACAACAATTTACAGAAGTAATGAAATTAACTCGCACAAAAGGTTTTAAAATTTTTGACATAGACAATAAAACTCTAAAAAACCATTATGCAACATTCAAAAAAATAGATATATCGGAAGTAGACTATATTTTTATACCCAACATTTACGATAACAATATTGATACAATATCTCTTTTGCAACATTTTAAACAAATATTAAAAGATAAAGAATTTAAACCTGATTTAAAAATTTTAATGTATGAATCGGACTTTCCTTTATGCACTTTAGATTATTACATTGATATTAGTTCAATTATTGAAACAAAGAAAAAAATGCTTAAAATGTACTATCCTGAAGACAAATTTCCTGAGCTTGTTAATAGAATAATCGGTATAAATGCTTTTCGTTCAATACAACATAATTGCAACTATTGTGAGGCTTTTTTAGCTTTTACAGCAGATGAATTTATTAAAATTCCTTTAATATAGAATTACCCGAAATTCTGTTTTAATCATTAAAAATTGTTGTATAATAAAATAGGTATATTAAAAGGGTTATTGGATGAAGAAAAAAGTTATAATTATCCTCGCGGCATTTTTATTTTTTAATGTAACCGCAGCAGAAATTTCACAAGAAGATATACAAAGATACTCTGCATATTACTCGAATGGTATGGAATACCTAAAAAATCAACAATATAGCTCGGCAATTATTGAATTTCGAAAAGTTTTAAGATTTTCTCCTTACGATGAAACAATACAAGAGAAACTTGCAAATGCTTATCTTGCAAGAGCACAGCAATATAAAAGCGGAACAAAAGAATACAAAAAAGCTCTAAACGACTACAAAAGCGCGGTATTTTATGCAAAATATTGGAAACAAACATCTCCATCTCAATCTATGCAATCTCTTGCAAATAACGCAATAAACGAAATAAACAGTCTTGAAAAAAGACTCTCTGTTGCTCAAAATCAATCTGCACGTTTGCAAAATGCAAAAACTCTAAAAGCTCAAGGTGAACTTGCTGCTTCAGGATATGATTTTCAACTTTTAAAAACTGGCCAATATAAAGAAACTGCTTACGAAAACCTTGGAAATATATATAAAAACTTAAATAATTTGTCCTGCGCTATGGATTATTTTAAAGACGCAATAAGTTTTAACCCTGAAAATCCAAAACTTCACTTTTTATACGGCGTTATGCTTGATGAAGCAAAAAACTATGAAGCAAGCATGGAACAATACAATCTTGCCTTAAAATATGGAGACAAAAGTCCCGAACTTCTGGAAATTCTCGAAAACAAATGGACTCAAAATATTGTTAATAACCCAAACGATGCTCAAAGTTATATTAATTTAGGAGCAATATATCAAAAACAAGGAAATTTCGAAGCAGCAAAAACACAATATCTAAAAGCCGCAGCTTTAGATAGCTCGGATGACACAAGTTTATATAATCTTGCATCTTTATATATAGAACAAAAAAACTACCAAGGAGCAATAAGCATATATGATAAATTACTCTTAAAAAAATCAAATAATATTGAAGTTCTTGAATACAAAGCCGATGCTCTAAAAAAATTACAAAGATATGACGAAGCTTTAAAGCAATATGATAAGATTCTTGCTATAGAACCAAACAATAAAAACGCAAGAAATTTAGCCGATGATATAATTTTAAATCATTTTTCAGGTCAAAAATTACAAACTTATCTTCTTGCAAAAGCAAATTCTAACCCTTCAAATTATGAAGCACAATTTAATTATGCTCTTGAATTACATAAAAATAAAAATTATGCAGGGGCTATTGAATACTATAAAAAAGCTCAAAATATCAACCCATCAAAAGAAGAAACTTATTTAAATTTAGCACAAATATACATAGAACAAAAAAACTTTCCCTTAGCAAATCAAATTTGTGAAAAAGGATTAATGATAATTCCAAATAGCACAGAATTAAAAAAATATCTGGATGACTCTAAAGCGCTAAGTGCAAATACGCAATATGAAACTGCTACAAAATTATTCAACGAAAAAAAATACACTCAAGCAATCAATGAATATTCAAAAATTCAAAACAAAACAAAAGAAGTAAACCTTGCTATTGCTAGCTGCTATTGGCAAATGAATGATTACAAAAACGCAAATAAATATTATCTTGAAGTTTTATCAAAAGAACCAAATGATATTGAAGTGCTCACAAGTAGCGCTTGGGCATATTATTCATTAAATGACATTCAAAACGCAAAAATAACCGCAAATAAAATTCTTGCTTTAAATAACTCAAACCAAGATGCAAAAAACATTCTTGATAATATTAATGAACAAGAAACATCAGAATTATTGCAAAATGCTATAGATCAATATGAAAAAGGGCTATTCAACGAATCTTTAACAACTTTAAATAAGTTTTTATCTAAAAATCCAAATGATGAATATGGAATATATTACAAAGGTTTATGTTTGGATGAACTTAAAAAACCACAAGAAGCAATTAAACAATATAAATTATTAATTTCAAAGAATCCTAATTTTGCTTCCGCATACTATTCTCTTGCAGTAAATTTAGATAATAGCGAAAATTATAAAGAAGCTGTTTTAAATTATGAAAAATTTATTTCCCTAAAGGGAGTTGAAAAAGATGAAATGACCAATTTTGCAACGTCAAGAATTAAGGAACTAAAAGATTATCTAAATGCCCTCAAAAAATAAAAAAATTAACATAAACGAAATTAAAGTTATTCAAGCACCACTGGCAGGGATTTCTGATGTTGTTTTTCGTGGCTTAATTAGAAAATACGGTTCAAAATGTTTAATGACAACAGAAATGATTTCGTCAGAAATGTTGTGCAATAATCCTAATCCAAGAATTATACAATTTGAAGAATTTGAATATCCTCTTGCTTTTCAATTAGTAGGTCACAAAATTGATAAAATGACCTCTGCTGCAAAAATTGTCGCCCCTTATGCCAGCATGATTGATATTAATTGCGGTTGTCCAGTTAAAAAAGTTGTTGTTTCAGGCGACGGCTCCGCCATGATGAAAACTCCAAAACTTGCTTCAGACATACTAAAATCAATAAAAGATGCGATCGGACTACCTGTCAGTGTAAAATGCAGACTCGGTTGGTCAAAAAATGAAGAAAACTACATTGAATTTGCAAAAATTATGGAAAATGCAGGTGCTGATTTTATAACACTCCATGCAAGAACAAGAAATGCTATGTATGAAGGTCATGCCGACTGGGGAAAAATAGAACTTTTAAAAAAAGAACTAAAAATTCCCGTTTTTGCAAACGGAGATATTAAAAGTCTTGAGGATGCCAAAAAATGCCTTGAAATAACAAAATGCGACGGTGTTTCAATCGGTAGGGGCATTATGGGCGATTTTACACTTCCATATCGGATTGAAAAATATCTAAATGAAGGAATAGAAATAAAAGAACCTGATTTAAACCAAAAAATTAAAATGTTAAAAGAACACCTGTACCTTGAAATTAGAAATATGGGCGAAATTAATGGCATTAAATTTATGCGAAAATTTTATAACTATTATATTTCTTCTATTAAAAATGCTTCAAAATACAGATGTTTACTTGTAAGATTAGAAAATGAAAAAGAAATTATAAAGGTATTGGATGAAATACTTTCTATACATAATTCAAACGATTGATAATACACTATATTGCGGAATTACGAAAGATGTATTTAAAAGATTTAAACAACATCTTGAAGGCAAAGGAGCAAAATATTTAAAATGCCATAAACCTAAAGAAATAGTCTATATAACAGATTTAAAAGACAAATCCGCTGCCTTAAAAGAAGAATATAGAATTAAAAATCTCATAAAAAAAGATAAAATTGAATTAATTAAAAATAATATAGAAAAAACAAAAAAATTTTTATATAAATCTTGACATAATAATCTTTATATGATAAAATAGAAAAAATTTGTGAAATCGGTTAGGGAATTACAAATTTTATAGACAAATGATTTGATTTTTTTTACCAAATCAAGATGAGTAGAAAATAGTTAGTGTCATGGCTCAAAGTGCTAGTTGACACGATTATCTTGTGAAGAAAGTGTGAAGATTATGATTCAAAGAGTAAATTCAACTGAACAAAAAAATAACTATGGCAAATATGCTCTTACTGCAAGTGCAGGTGCTATTGCAGGTGCAGGTGCACGCTATTTATTACCTACAAAATCAGAACTTTCTTCTATGTTTAACAAAGACGCAATAGACAAATTTGTATCAAATACAGCAACCCAAGCAAGAGGCGCAAACCGCTCAATTATTAAATATGCAGGTATTGGAGCAATTTTAGCAGCGGGATTGAAAATGCTATCTAAAATATTTCCAAGCCAAAAAACTTATGAAAAAGCCAACATGGAATATTCAAAATTTGGTGCTTTAGTTGATGCACCAGATTATGCTGTTGAAATTATGTGGTATGGCGAATAAATATACTCTGTTAATTTTTCAATGATATATAATATAAGTTTTATATTTTAAGCCATATAATTTAGAATTTGTTGCGCACCCTCATTATCAAAATGATAAATTTTAGCCCTTCTGCCTAAGTCTTTTAAACCACTTACGGACATTGCTTCCCAATTATTATCTGAAATTTTTTCTAAATTAGCTATATCATTAATATTTACATAGCTTTCTTTCGCATAAAAGTCATTTTCAACTCTAAATTTTTCCTTAACAAACATAGGTGTTTTTCCAAAACTTAAAGATAACTCATTGATATTCATAAATTCCTACCTTCCTTCATGTAACACACATACAAAAATAAAAAATAAAATAAGTTGCCACTCTAACTTTTAATATTCTCAAGTGCAAAATCTATTGCTTCTTGTTCATTTTTATATAACAACAAATCAAAACCCTCTTTTTTAATAGCTTCAAGCTGGTTATATATTTCATCAAAAGGAGTCACAAAACAAAGTTTTATCTTTTGCGCATCAAGCCTCAAAATTATATCTTCAAGAGCAAATATAGCTGACATATCTAATTTATGAAAATTAGGATACGTTAAAATTATATATTCAACACCAAGCATTTCATCAAAATGAGAAACAATTTGGCTGATTGAACCAAAGAAAAATTGCCCGTCTATATGTAAAATTCTGATTTTATAGTGTGATTCTTTTTCTGCTTTTGCTTCATCTAAGCTATAACCTTCAGGATTATATGTTTCTTTAATATTTGTATTATCGGCTATTCTTTTAGCATAAAGAATTGAAGCTAAAACGATACCTGTAATAATTGCAAAAATTAAATTATAAAAAACAGTTAAAAATATAACTATACATAAAGTTAAAACATCATCTTTTGGTGCGTGTTTTATTATCTTAAATATTTTTAAATCTAAAATATCATATCCGATTTTAATTAAAATAGCGCTTAGAGTGCATATTGGAATTTGAGAAATCAAAAAAGAAAATTTATATAAGGCAATTAATAATATTAAAGAAGAAAAAATTGCACTTAATTTTGTAGTTGCACCCGCCTTATACGCCGCAACACTTCTCATAGTCGCAGCAGAACCCTGCATAACACCAAAAAATGAACAAATTAAATTTCCCAAACCTTGAGAAAAAACAAGTTTTTTAGGGTTATATTTTTTCTTAGCTAAAGATTCCATAACAAGCCCTGTTAAAAGGCTTTCGGAGGTTAAAACGAATGATATTGATAAAGCTATTGCTAATGAATTTGATAAAATCGAAAAATTAAAATTATGAAGTGCAAATTTTGGAATTTCAAAAGTAATAGCAGAAATTTTATCTGCTTCAAAATTAAAATAATAACAAATTAAACTGCCTAAAATCAAGGCTATAATTTGCGATGGGACATATTTTGAAATTTTCTTTGGAATTAAAAATACAATCAAAAGAGAAATAAAACCCAATAAAACCGCATCAAAATTAATATTTTGAATACATAAAGGTATATTTTTTAGCGCAATTAATACTGATGAATAATTTTCACCTCCTAAAATCGGAGAAATTTGCAATATTATAATTATTATGCCTATACCGCTTAAAAACCCTGATATTACAGGATATGGGATATATTTTATTAATGATGGGATTGAAGTTATTGATATTATCATCTGAATTATTGCGCTAAACGCTAAAATCAAAAACACGCTTGAAATATCACCGCTCATAAGTGCATAAATATGAGCAATAATTATAGCGCTCGGACCTGTCGGCCCTGATATTACAGGACAATTTAGACCCACAAGAGCTGTAACAAATGATAGAATTATAGCACCCCAAACCCCTGCGACTGCGCCAAGTCCTGATGCTACACCAAAAGCAAGAGCTTGCGGAAATGCAATTATACTTGCAATAACTCCGCCAAAAAAATCACCTTTAATTGTGTTTAGTTTTTTTATATGATTGCCTAATTTTTGTAATAATAATTTATCCATAAATTGTTAGTAGTTAAACTATCGATATATTAAAGTTTATCTGTATTTTTATCTAAATGTTTAATGGCATACTCGCAACATTGTTGCACTAAATTATTAAGAGATACCCCTTTATTTTGTGCTATTGTTTGTAATTCTTGCACTAATTTTAAAGGTAATCTGAATGTTTTATTTGTCATTTCCGTTTTTTCGACTTTAAACATATTCACCTCACTCTTTATATTAAGTGCAATTTTTGATTATTTATATACCCTATTTATACACTTAAATTTTTAGTGCAAAATGCAATATATTCATGTTATAATTCATTAGTAAATTATGAACGGAAATAATTTTATAATTGAATTGAGGAAGTGTGATGATTTAAAAATTTAAAAATTCAGCTAGTGATAAATCAAAGGCTTTGGCAATTTTATTTAATTTTGAGAATGTTATATCGTTTTGTGCGGTTTCAATATTACCCAAGGTTGAGCGTGCAATTTGGGCTAAATCAGCTAAATCGTCTTGAGTATATTTGTGCAGTTTTCTTAACTCTTTTATACGGTTTGCTAATTTTTGTAATAAAACCTTGTCCATAATTAAATTGTCCGCTATAATGACAATATAGACAAACTGTAAGACGGACAAATAGCTTATGTTCACCAAAAAAATACTTATAGATTTAGATGGCGTATTAAATGAATATGGAAAAGATAAATTCAATGAAAATTACATTCCTGAAATTAAAATTGGAGCTTATGAATTTATAGAAAAATTATCAAAACAAGCTGAATTATATCTTTTTACATCAAGAAATTTAATGCTTGCAACAAAATGGCTAATTAATAATAATTTAGATAAATTTTTTAAAGATGTAACTAATACAAAATTATCCTCATATCTTTATATTGATGATAGATGTATTTGTTTTAAGGGAGATTATTGCAATTTATTTGATGAAATTGAAGAATTTAAACCTTGGTATAGAAAGTAAAAAACTTTTACTTATTCTTAAATTTTAAATATAATAATCCTATGAAAAAGATTATTACAATCACAATTATTGTTCTTATTTATGCAATTCCACTATCATTTCCCAAGGTTAGAAATTCTATTAAGAAAAAAATAGAAAACATTTATTTAAATTTAAAATATCCATATCAAGTTGAAATTGATTTTTCAAAGGCGGATTTTGCTTCTCAAGATGAGCTTAAAAAAATTGATAAAGGTGTTCAAGAATGCTTGAACACCAATTATGAAACTGATTATGATATGATGCAATGTTCTCTTAAAGGAATTGAAAAATATAAAATCGAAATAAATAGGTCACTTGAAGCTGCAAAATATTTAATTTCTAAAAAACAATATCATCTACTATTAAATTCTCAAAAAGAATGGGAAAAATATAGAAAAAAAGAAGACGAATTTTTAAAAGAAGTCTATAAAAAAAATTGTCCTCCTTATTTACTTTGTTTAATTGCAGTTGGCGATAAATATCATTCTTATAAAAATAGAGCTGAAAATCTAAGCGGTTTTTGCGGAATGTGGATATTGTTTAAAGAAAAGGGTATCTTGGATGATGATTTAAATTTTGTGCCTTTTAGTAATTAATTGTATAAAATATTGTCTTTTAGCTTTTACCAAGCTGTTTAATTTTAGTTTAAATTACAGTGTTTCTTTTTTTCATCCCATTTCCAATTGTATTTTAGGCAATTTTCTTTATTAATTTTAATTAAACCATATTCTGTATTAACTTCTAAATTTTCAGCGCATAATCCGCTATCTAGACAAACGTCGGTATTAATAAATTTTTTTATTTCAATTAAATTAAGATTTTTATCTTCATAGCTATTTGAAAAATCTAATAAATCAGTAATCCTTGGTAAAAAAACTGAAGACAAGAATAAAATAATTACTATGATTAATTTATACAATTTAATCTTTTTAAACAAATTCCACCACAAACAAACCATTAAAATAATAGCTAAAATATAATGAATAATTATTTGAAAATTAATTATTTTAAAATTTAATATATAACTTCCAAGATATGTGAGCCATAAAATTATAATAGATGAAATTAATAAATTGAAAATAATTTGAAAAAATTTAAGAAAAAATTTTATTATATTCATTTACTGACCTTTATATTTTGTTTTGGTTTTTTATATTCTAGCATATCTCCACAAATTCCATTAGGAAAATTTTTACCCATTTGTCGACCTTCATAATTTGCTTTTTGATTTATTTAATAATCCCAAGCCTGTTTGAAGTGCAATTGTGGCTTGTTTTTTATCTAAGATATTTGTAATTACTTCAATAAAATCAAAAATTTCACTTATTTTTTCATCAACTGTTTGATTGTTTAGTCTGATAAATTCATTAGAAATTTTTTCTTTTTGTTCATTTACAAGGATGTCTAATAGTTCCTCTTTTGTTGCATATAAAATTTTTGCACTCGATAATTCTCCTTTTATTAAAGAAAGAATTTTTTCACGAGTTAGAGGTTTTTTAAAATTCAGAGATGAAGGGATTCGAACCCTTGGCGGAGTCACCCCCGCACAGTCGTTCCAGGACTGCACCTTAAACCACTCGGACACATCTCTATTAATTCCATAATAACATAATAATTGGTTATGTCTATATTTTAGTGAAGTGTATTAACATAAATTCTATATAACAATAAAAATTTTTTCATAATGTTATTATACTTGATTTTCGATAAAATAAAGTTATGAACAAAATTGATAAAATTTTCAAATGGGTTTCAATTGTGCTTTTGTTTTTAGCATTAGCACCAATTTTAAGCTTTTTAATTGTAATAATTAATATAAACATTTTTGAAAAACTTCTTTTTATCGTCATTTTTCTTG